>JANYCO010000092.1 GCA_025360235.1 Cytophagales bacterium | reverse complement strand
GGACACTTTATCTAACTATATATCACTTTTTTTTCTTATTTTAGCTATGGTAGCGATAAAAGAAATAAATATTTACATAGTACTGAACCATAAATACATATTTGCGTTTCTCGGTGTGATTGTCTATATGTTATCCAAATTTTTATTCGAAAAGAAATTTTCACAAGAGCAAATACGAGATATTATATATGAGTTTAATGAGGAAAAAACAATTGTTGTAAAAAAATCAATTATAATATTAATTAAAATAATATACTATGTTTTCCCGTTCGTACTCATATATATATTCATTGTAACTATTCAGCCCCATAAATAGCGATTAGCCGTAAAGCAAACAAAACATTTTGCCCAGCCTTGATAGTCGTGTCAATAATTGATCTGATTACTGCAAAGCAGTCAGCTCCATGATCTGATTTGAACTGGCCTGAGATTTTTTGCTTCACTTTAATATTTCTAATAGCCCTTTCGCTACCATTGTTATCGGGCGGGAGTTGGGGATACCATAAAAAATTTAAGATACTGCATTGGTGTTTGACTAAGTTTTTAAGGAGTGTTTTTGCCTTTGCGTGTTCCTGATGTAATGTTGAACCCAGGAGTAGTTCAAGTTTCTTTACCAGCGCATTTCTTTTTTCATTTGGTTGATAATACTGTGCTGGGGTCATAATTTTTTTGAGCTCCAATGCTTCTGATATCAATGCTTTCATTTGTATTGCCCACTCACATTTACCATCATAAAGTTGGTTGATGTATTTCAAATCCCTGAGCAGATGTGCCATACACATTTGGTGATAGGTGGCTTCACAATTAAAATGACAAGCGTATCTGTCATGAACCAAACCAGTAAGAGGCAACCCGTTTGGGAACTGAGTTTCAATCGTTTTAGCGCCCCTGTTATCGGAATGTACAATAAAGGTAAGGTCGTCATTTTGCCATGTCCATATCCAGTTGTTTTGTCCGTTTACTTTGACACTTGTTTCATCTGTACCTGCAAAGCTACTTTTCCCAATACGCTCTTTTATTTCCAGATAATGCGGCAA
Organism: Cytophagales bacterium; assembly: GCA_025360235.1. GTDB lineage: Bacteria > Bacteroidota > Bacteroidia > Cytophagales > Cytophagaceae > JANYCO01. The sequence goes on along the minus strand of JANYCO010000092.1, from coordinate 1,022 downwards.
TGCCTTTCGGGTGATCCGAGTTAATATATTGTTGATGCCCCCTATACTTATTGGCAGGTTCATCACATCTGTAAATAGTTCTTTCATCCGCATATAAGGTAAATATTGCCTTGCATGCAGATAGCCGACAAGAGCCTCTACGTTTGGACCGTATTGCATGCTGGCGGCTACATAGCCGGGAAACTCACTTTCTGTACAATGACCGCAATTGCACATTTTGCTATATATGCGATGTTCCAGATAAACCGGCTTTATTACAGGAATATCTATAACCTTACGCCCTTCAATAAGTGTTTGCGCCACTCCAGACAGGTCATTGCCGCAATTGTTGCAGTAACCGGGTATGTGTTCAATTACCTCATCAATAGGCAGGTTGAACTCCAGCGTTGTACCTTCATGTCCGATTTGACCGCCCGGAGTTTTTCCGGTCTTTTCTCTGAGGCTTTGATTCCTTTTGACACGGTTTTGATCCTGAGAAGGCGGGATATGGGAATTATTGCTATTCTTTTTGTTTTTGTAAATGGCAAGCTCAGCTTCTAATGATGCAACTTTTGAGAGCAAAACTTCAATGGTTTTTGCCATTTCTTTTTGTTGCTCAATGAGTGTCTTTATGAGATTTTCAGTGTCCAGATACTTGGTGTTTTGCTATTACAAAGATCTGGCATAAAACACCTAAAACGCAGTAAAACCAAGCCTGTTTACTAACAAATATATTTTGTTATGCACATAAAAAAGAGCCAAAAACGTGATTTTCAAAACGTAGCCTCCGTACGTCGCATAGAGCAAAATAATGTGGATAACTCAACCATTTTTTTCGATTTTGCAAAAAACATTCAGTTACCCGATAGGCCTGAATAGTTACAAGATATTTTATCAGATCCACAGACGAAAAGAAATATGAACTGGATAAAGAAAAAATAGAATGGCAGGCAAAGTTTGATGGCTTCAAGGCAATTGCAACTAATGCCGGGGATATAAACGCTGTAACTATACTTGAAAAGTATAAAGACCTCTATAAAGTA
>JANYCO010000081.1 GCA_025360235.1 Cytophagales bacterium | reverse complement strand
CATTTTTTAATAATTAGTTTTGCAAAACAAGCATTTTTTTCGATAAGATACTATTCTATTGAAATTTAGTTACAATGACTTTACCCAATTGTAGTATGATTTAATTTTCCGTTAATAATCAGTTTAAGCTCATTTTGTTCTTTTGCACATCAAATAAAGTATGGAACAGAAAAAACTAAAATTTATTTTCATAGTACAGGGGGAAGGCAGGGGGCACATGACACAGGCCATATCGTTAAGGGATATGCTGGATAGGGCCGGACATACTTTGTCTTGTGTATTAGTAGGAAAAAGTAAACGAAGAGAGATCCCGTCCTTCTTTTTTGAAAAAATAAAAACAGAAGTAATTTCTTTTGAAAGTCCAAATTTTGTAACAGACAAAAAAGGTAAGGCTATTCAAATTTTTCCTACTATAACGGAAAATTTAAAGCGTACAGGTTTCTTTCTGTCCAACCTAAAAGTAATTGATAAAAAAGTAAAGGAGTACAACCCTGATGTTATTATAAATTTTTATGATCTGTTGGGAGGATTCTACTCCTTACTATATAAACCAAAGGCAAAATACATTTGCATTGGTCACCAGTACCTGATGCTTCACCCTGATTTTGAATTTCCCAAACAAAAAATGGTAGAGCGGATCATGGTACAGCTTAATACACATGCCACTTCTTTTCGTGCCTCTAAGCGACTTGGACTTTCTTTTCGTCCTATGAAAGATTTTCTAAGAGATAAAATAAAGGTGGTCCCTCCTTTATTAAGAAATGAAATTTTCGATATTCTGCCTGAAAATAAAAATTTTATTCTGGCCTATATGGTGAACAGTGGTTACGGGGAAGACATTATCAAATGGCACGAGTCCAATAAATCTTTAAATCTTCATTGCTTCTGGGACAAAGCAGGAGTGGACGACAATTTTGTTCCGCATGAGAATATCACCTTTCACAAATTGAACGACAAAATTTTTCTTGATTACATGAAAAACTGTTCTGGTTTTGTAAGTACTGCGGGATTTGAATCGATTTGCGAAGCCATGTATCTAGGGAAACCTGTGATGATGGTTCCTACAGAAGGTCAATTTGAACAAGAATGCAATGCAATAGATGCTGTAAAATCACATGCCGGAATCTCGAGCAAAGAGTTTGACATCTCTAAACTTGTGGATTATCTGCCAAACCACAGATCTGTAAAAACAGAATTTGGAGGATGGATTGATCAGGCAGAAAAAATGTTCCTGAAAGAATTGACAGAATAGTTAATGGAAAAATGGCAAAGCATATGTTGAAAGAAAGCGTTGAAAAGATAATAAAGGAGCAGAAAGGCAAGCAAACAACATTTGGAGAACCGTTTTATTATCCGGTAGACATTACCCTTACCAATGGAAATATTTTACTAAGGGCATTTCGGATCTTAAGTTTTAAAGATACTAAAATACAAGGTATTACCTGGAAAGAAGAATATAGTGCGCCAAGAGAACAAAGGGAAGAAGTCTATAGTTATTTCGAATTAGATGAAATAGCAACACTTAATTGTTTTGACCTCGGGATTGAATATGATTGGGAGTTAACAAATCATAAGGATATATAACCTGTTTTAACAATTACTTAATACTGGATTAATCTTCTATTAATCCGTCGAACTTAATTTTGTCCCATAATTTAAACATAATATAAGCGTGGGAATGATTAATAGGACAATGCCAAAAAGAATAATATTTGTTTCAATAATAGCAATGATAATTGGATTTTCAACACAAAGTGGTTTTGCTCAGAACACAGGGGAAATTTCAGGAGAAGTTGGAGACTCTTCTATGGCTATTATAGGAGGGATAATCGTTGTTAAAGGGGACAAAGCTCAGGGGGCTACTACTGATGATAACGGAAAATTTTTAATTAAAAATTTAAAACCAGGAACTTACACTCTTATAGTAACTGCTTTTGGATATAAGTCTTATACCATCGAGAATATAGAGGTGGTAGCTGGAAAAACTTCATCCATACCTCCAGTTGTAATGGAAGAAGAAGTGATAGAAATTAAGGAAACTGTAGTGGAAGGCAAAAGAAATAAAAATAACGCTTCAGAAAAAAATGCTGTTCAGGATACTAAAAAAAGCGAGAAAATAATTTCAGTACTCTCCTCGGAACAAATATTAAAAGGGCAGGATCGTGATGCTGCAGAGGCGATTCGAAGAATCCCAGGTGTAACATTAATAGACCAACGATTCATAATGGTAAGAGGGCTTAGTGAACGATATAATTCCGTCTTTTTAAATGACGCAGGGGCTCCTAGTTCTGAAACTGATTCGAAAGCTTTTTCTTTTGATATAATTCCAAGTCAATTAATTGATAAAATTCAAGTTTACAAGACTGCTGCACCAGATCTTCCTGGAGACTTTGCAGGTGGGATGGTTAAGGTATTTACAAGAGCTTCCGTTACACAAAAAAATTTTCAGGTAAACTTTCAGGGCTCGTACCGTCCAGGGTCTTCCTTTAATACTTTTAATAGTACAAAGGGTGGGACAGGACTAGACGTACTAGGTTTTGGTTCAAAATCCAGAGGAATCCCAAGTGGCACCCCTGAAAATATTTCTGATATACAATCCGCCTCTGATAAATACTCTATTACAAAAAATTTTAATAATACCTGGGGGATACATAATAGAACAGCTCTTCCAGACCTCAGGTTAAATGTATACTATGGCGATAATTTTAAAATAGGAAAACTGGATTTAAGCAATACTTTCAATGTCAATTATGCCAATCTAAATACAGTATTTAAAATCCACAGGAATGACTGGGATGGCACACTTATGACCAAGGATAACCATGATATTCAAAGTACCAACACCGCCAGACTTGGGGTAATTGATAATCTTTCCTTTCGCTTCACTAAAAATTTCACGGTTGAATTAAGAAACCTTTTTAATCAGATTGGTGAACAGAAAAATATAGTACGAACAAGTAGTCTCCAGGGACAAGATACTAAAGCCTACGCTTTATCTTATCAGTCAAGAACTATATACACTACTCAACTTACAGGTGATCTAATTTCTAACAACAAGAAAACAAAATACAACTGGTCTCTTGGGTATTCCATTTCTAATAAAACTGTACCGGATCTTAGAAGAATAAAATATACCAAACCTACTGGAGCCAGTGATTCAGAATTTACAGCACAAGTAGCCCCAACGCCCGATCCGGTAAATGGTGGTGGTAGATTTTATTCTAAGCTTACAGAGTCTGTGGTTTCTTATAATCACAATTTAAAACAAGCTGTATTAGACAAAACAAACATTAAAATTGATGTAAATATCGGAAGTTACATTGAATACAAATCAAGAACATTCTCAGCAAGAAGTCTTGCCTATGTAATCAATCCAAGCGCTAATTCGGTTGCGCTTAACAAACTTCCTATTGATCAAATTTTCTCTTCTCAGAATACTGGTTTAGCTACTGGTTATAATTTAACAGAGCTTACGAGTTTGTCTGATGCTTATACAGCACAAAATAGATTGATTGCTCCTTATTTATCAGCTAGTATGAAATTCTTCAAAAAAATTAACATTCTTGGAGGAGCTAGGTATGAAAATAACGTGCAGTCACTGCAGAGCTATTTGAATACTGATAAATTGGACACAAGTGTTACTACCAGTCTTTTACTTCCTTCAGTAAACTTAAGTTATAGCTTTACTGAAAAATCTTTACTACGTCTGGCCTATGGCAAAACCCTTAATAGACCAGAGTTCAGAGAGTGGTCTCCTTTCTATTTTTACAACTTTGAATTCGGTGCATCAACCTATGGTTCTTTGTTCCCATCTGTTCTTAATCCTAAAGGACAGATATTAAAAGTTTGTCAGATAAACAATTTTGATGCTCGTTATGAATTTTATCCGAGCGCTGATGAAATGATCACTTTTGGAGTTTTTTATAAAAGTTTAACCAATCCTATACAACAAGTTGTTTTGAACGGAACTGACGATAGCAGATCATTTTCTTTTGCCAATGCACAGTATGCTTATATAACCGGTTTGGAATTAGACATCAGAAAAAATCTAGGCTTTATAAATAAAAAAAGCTTCCTGAAAGATTTAAGTTTAGTAGCAAATGCCTCTTTAATAAAAAGTCAGGTACACAATACTAATGTTATTAATCAGGATGTAAACACTCCTTTGCAAGGTCAGTCTCCTTATGTATTGAATACTGGTTTTTATTATCAGAACGATTCTATTGGTATACAGGCTTCGCTTCTATACAATGTATTTGGAGCAAGGATTTATCTCTTTGGAACCAAAGGCTATCCTAGTTATGGTGAGATGCCAAGAAACAGTCTTGACTTTACATTGTCAAAAAAATTCTCGAAGAGAACTTCAATGACATTAGGTGTTCAGGATATTTTAAATCAGGCAGTCCTAATTATTCAGGATACAAACGGGGATGGCAAATTTACAAGACCACCTAGAAATAATGAATATGGAGGGGTTGATAAACCTATAATGAGATATAGAAAAGGAAGCTACTTCACGCTCGGAATAAAAATTACCATTTAATAAAAAGTAAACTAAGTAAGTAAATAAGTAAACAAGTTAAACCAAAGTAAAATGAAAAAATCAGTATTTAACAAAACGCTAAGAACGGGAATGCTATTTATAGCGATAGCTTCCTTTGGTCTTATTTCATGTAAAAAACCAAAACATGATGACACGACAACTACTCCCACTAGTGTTACCACTACAGTTGTAAAAGGAGATATCAACACAAATACCCATTGGACTAAGGGCATGCACATTTTATTGCATGGCTATGTGTATGTAACATCTGGCCATACACTTACAATTGATCCAGGTTGTATCATCAAAGGAGATAAAGGAACTAAAGGAACTTTGATCATAGAACAAGGAGCCAACATTCATGCTATTGGAACTTCAAGCATGCCAATTATTTTTACCTCTAATGAACCAGCTGGTTCAAGAACTTATGGTGACTGGGGTGGCGTAGTTATTTGCGGTTACGCTAAAAATAACTGGGTAGCTGCTTCTAAAACTGATGGAACTGTTGGAACATTGCCTATAGGTATCGGACAAGTAGAAGGGGGTCCAAGATCTCTTTATGGTGGATCCGATGATGCTGACAACTCAGGAACTCTTTCTTATGTAAGAATTGAATTCGGTGGTGTTGCATTTTCTCCAAACAATGAAATCAACGGACTTACACTTTGTTCTGTAGGTAGTGGTACTAAAATTGACCACATACAAGTATCCTACAGTGGCGATGACTCTTACGAATGGTTCGGTGGCACTGTAAGTTGCGATCACCTTGTCGCATTCAAAGGATGGGATGATGACTTTGATACTGACAACGGATATTCCGGAACAGTACAATTTGGAATGATTTACAGAGATCCATATGCTGCAGATCAATCAGGTTCTCACACGTTAGAATCTGACAGCAGAAACGAAACAAGTTCTCCAACAATAACTCCAATAACTCAAGCTGTTTATCAAAATATCACAGCGGTAGGACCACTTTCAAACCCAAGCTTTAATGGATACAATCCGAATTTTGTTTGCGGTCACATTGTAAGAAGAGCAAGTTCTTTGTCTGTATACAATAGCCTTATAATTGGATATCCACTTGGAGTTATCGTAGACGAAGATCCTTCTTATGGTTCTACTTATGGAATGATCAATGCAGGTACATTAAATTTCCGAAACAACGCAGTGATTCAAACTCCTACACAAGCTGCCGTTATTGTAGCTCGTAAAAACGATGGACACTCTGCTCCAAATTCAATTTCTACAGCTACTCAAGATTCATCTGCCTGGGTTAGCCCTGTAGGTCCTTACTCTTGGTTCTATTCAAATAATAATTATTATGGTGCCACTGAAGGTCTTACTTCAAGATTAAACTATGCATTCAACAATTCTGGAACACCTAACTTCCAACCTGCATCTACTTCATACATCCTTCAAAATCCAACTGCCTTACCAGGTGTTGGAGTTGCACCAAATTATCTTACTACATCTGAATATGCTGCTTTCGCTGCAAGTCAATATTCATATGGTAAGTATCCTTTTGATCCATCTAAACCAATTAGCACGGACACTTCAAGTAAATTCACAAACTACAATGCTCCAAAATGGAAAGCTAATCAAACAGTAACCAACCATACTAACTACATTGGTGCATTTATCCCTTCTGATGACTGGACTTCTAACTGGACTAACTTTGATCCTGTTAATGCTAACTACGGAGCTCAGTATAAATAATCTTTTAATTTTTTTACAAAAAAACGAATCAGCAATGGTTCGTTTTTTTTGTAAAAAAAACTAAAAGCAGTTACTCTTCTCAAGTTAATTACTCCTACATAATCCAATGAAAAAAGAATTTTACTTTACTAAAATGAGCAAACTATACATAGTTGTTTTGACCGTTATGCTGATGTCATGTAGTAAAACATCAAAGTACGAGGTTGAAAATTATTTTTCAACCAATAATCCGGTTGATTCTTTTATGATAAAAAAATTAATGCCTTATGTAATGGAACTGCCACCCGCAGACTACGATACAAACCGATTTGACAGAAGGTTTGAAGCGCACTTTATACGAAATTTACCTTTACTTCCCTTGAAAAGATATTTTATCGATAAAGATAGCACCCATTATTATCTTGTATGGAAACAAGCTGCGAGTATAGAAGGTAAACAAAGCATTGCAATAGGCGGGCGTTTTAAACTTGATAAAGCTGGAAGAATTTCCGAGTTTCTGGAAACGTTCAACTCCTATAAAATGTTTCCTGAAGAATTGGAAAAAAGAGGCGATGATCTTTTTATTGAAATGGTAGAGAGAGGATCGATAGATAAATATATTGGAAACCCGGATTATGTTGAATTTCCAGACAAAGAAGGTAAAGTATATTATGATATCAAAAGCTCAAAATGGAAGCTTAAAGCTAAGTAGATTCCAACACCTTTTAATTTTTTACTATAACATTCTTACTAATAATTTTTACCTTATAAAAAAAATGCCATCTATAAAAGATGGCATTTTTTTTATCAATTTTTTATTGAAAAAGCTATCCATTTATATAAATATAGAAGGGGTCACATCCTGCCAAATCGCCATTATTCTATAACTACAGCGAAGATCCCCATTGAAAATCAAAGTGGCGAATTAATAGTTTCATAACATTGGCTTAATCATTTAACAATATAGCAAGTCTATATTTGATAGTGATTAAGAGAGGATTAATAGGCGATGAACAAAAAAAACAAAGTATTAATAGTTGACGACGAGCAAGATATTCTTGACATGCTCCAGTACATCATGGAGAAAGAAGGGTACGAAGTAAAAATTGCCAGAAGTGGTCCGGAGGCTTTGACAATAGCTCAAGAATTTCACCCTAAATTAATCCTGCTTGATATCATGATGCCGTTGATGGATGGTATAGAAACCTGCCGGAACATGCGTGATATCGAAGAATTGAAAGACGCAGTTATCGTATTTCTTACTGCACGTTCAGAAGAATATTCAGAAATTGCAGCCTTTGAATCTGGCGCCAACGACTATATTGTAAAGCCAATAAAACCAAGGGCGTTAGTAAGTCGGATTGCTTCTTATTTTAGAAAAGAAATTGTATCCAAAAGAAATTCTGCTATTGTTATAAACGATCTGATTATCGACAAACAAAGCTATACGGTCTCCGTCGGCGAAAAAAAAATTACTTTAGCAAAGAAAGAATTCGAACTACTTTACTTTTTATGTCAACATCCCAATAAAATTTTTAACAGAGATGATATTTTAAAACGTGTTTGGGGTACAGACGTATACGTAGTATCGCGCACAGTAGACGTACACATCCGTAAGATCCGCGAAAAAGTAGGAGAACATTATATCAGTACTGTAAAAGGCATTGGATATAAGTTTGAAACAGGTGAATAACAATGTTGAATTATGAGGTATGAATTTTTAATTCCATTTAATAAACTCCTAACTCAATATTAATAATTCAAAACTATTCTTTAAACCATCCCGCATACATCACATAATTATTAGCAATACGCATGTTGAGATCTGCGAAACGCTCGGGGCTTACTTCTTTTACTTTTTTTGCCGGTACCCCTGCGTAAATACTTCCGGATTCAACTCTTGTACCTTCTAGTACTACCGCTCCTGCTGCAACTATAGAATTTTTTTCAATGTAGGCATTATCCATTACAATAGCCCCCATTCCTATCAAAACATTTTCCTCGATTGTACAACCATGCACAATAGCCCGGTGGCCTATTGAAACATTATCGCCAATTGTGGTCGGGCATTTCTGATAGGTACAATGAATGATTGCCCCGTCCTGAATATTCACTTTGTTGCCGCAATGAATATAATGCACATCACCTCGAACTACCGCACCAAACCAAACCGTACAATCATCCCCCATCACTACTTCACCCACCACCGTAGCATTTTCGGCCAGGTAAATATTTTTACCAAATTTTGGAGCGATTCCTTTTACTGATTTTATTAAGGCCATTTTTTTAAAATTATAAATTTTAAGTTATGAATTATGAGTTATAAATTTTCAACTTAAAATTCATAACTCATAATTTAAAATTATTTCCCTTCCTCGATTGTCAAATTCTCCACCTCCAACAACTTCACCTCCGCCACTGCATTCCCTGCTATACCCTTTATCGAACCGTACATACCGCTCATGTTTAGTAATACTTTATCCAACTGTTTGTCTCTTTCCGCCCAAAGTTTTTCCATGACAATTCTCTCTTTGGATAAGTTGGATTTCATATTTGTAAACCCTTCCACGATAGCATCAATATGTTGTTTGAATTCATTACCGGTAAGAAAATCATAAAGCATCTGCATCTTATCACCTTTGTTTTCCTGAGAAGCCCTGATGTCATAAATTCTTACAAGACTCTCCCGAAGCACTGCGGCAACACCTTTGATCTCGTTGAAAGAACAAATCCAGATTCCGTCTTTCATCCCAAAACGATCCATATCTTTAGGCATAGCCTCTGTAACGATCACCGCGATGTCTGCTTTCTGTCCGCGAAGGTCGTTCTTGAGTTTATCTAACCAATCGTTACTGAAATTTTTAGTTCTTTTGCTTTCATAAATAATAGTACCGCATTCTTTGCCTAAAGAATTTCTCACTGTTTGAATTACATCAGCTCCTTTCACTCCTTTCCCCACTTCTCCGATTAAATCAAATGGAAATATAGCACGCAACAACTCTTCCAAGGCCAACTCCTGCACCTCACCCTGCATTTGCATGGATCCCTGCTCGATCCGTTTTTGCATATCAGTTACTTGTTTGGTGAGCTGCTCCACCAACATATCTTTTTCCTTGAGCTTAAATTGATTTTCCTCTTCCGCTTTTCTTTTCGCCGACTCCTCTATTATTTTTTGCCCCTCCAATAATTTTTTCTGCATCTCAATTTCCATCTCCGCTTTTTGCTCTTCCATTTGCTGAGCTTTTCGCATCAATTCTACTTCTTTATTTTTGAGATCAAAATTTTCTTTTCGCTTCTTTTCTATTTCTTCCTGAAAATCTTTAAGCTGCAACTCAAAGTCTTCCCGTATTTTAGTTTTTGATTTTTCTTCGGAAAGTTTTTTCTCCATCTCCAATTCCTTTTTGAACTGGAGCTTTTCCTCTTCTGCCTTTTTTAGCATATCCGCTTGAAGCCCTTTGAATTTTTGATTGTATTCGACTTTGAGTTTGTCTTCCACCTCCTGAGCTAACGCCTGTTCAGCATTGAAGCTATGGCTGCACTTGGGGCAGGTGATTTTATTGATAGTACTCATGGGTTTTTATATTAGAAATCAAAGATAATTAAAAATAGGACCATTAAAAATAGTAGTTGTATAGAAAGAACCGTCATTGCGAACCATGGAAGCGCAGCGACCTTGATGAAGCAATCCGTATCTAGTGACTTGAGTGGCCTAAAAAATTAAAGCTGGGTTATTGATTAGCCTGCCACTCCTCGTTATTAACGGATCGCTTCAAAATCCTGCGCTACGTTTGTATTCTTCGCGATGACATTTGTTTAATTTCTAACATAATAATTAAAATATAATAATTCGTAATTTGAAATTCGTAATTTTACCCAATGTCCATATTGGAAAATAGACTTTGATACTTTAACAACATCACTGGTCGCAAGAACTTCAGCAAAACTCATGGCAGATAGTGGAGCTTTCGTGCTTGCCAAAACGACAACAGTATTTCCTCCAACGATAATCGGTG
>JANYCO010000709.1 GCA_025360235.1 Cytophagales bacterium | reverse complement strand
CTGGTGCAGGTGCTGAACAATTGAATACGCCCTCCAGTTCGGCGTGTTGATATAGAAACTCAATAATAGTTGCCAGATCTTGTTCATGAATCCAACTGAAATATTGTTCTCCATTCCCTTGTGTTCCTCCTAATCCAATTTGAGTAAGATTCTTAAACCTTGTCACCACTCCGTCTTTTTCCCCCAGAACAATGGCCATTCTCAAAATAATTTTTCTGGTAGCAGGTAGTTTAATATCATTAAATGTTTGTTCCCATTTCTTACATACTCGTACAGAAAAATCATCTTTATATTCGCCATTGTATTCATCGTTTGGCCGGTCCTCCGCATGACGGTATATAGTAGCAGATGCAGAATTAAACCATACCGCAGGTGGTTGAGATAATTGTTTTATCGCTTCACCCAGTATTTGAGTTGAATAAATTCTTGAATCAAAAATTTCTTGTTTATTTTTTTCGGTATATCGACAATTAACAGATTTTCCTGCAAGGTTAATCAACATTTCAGCTCCTTCAAGGTGATTCTTCCAGCCACCAAGAGTCTTTCCATCCCATTGTAAATAAGAAACATTTCCTTCTTTCCTCGCTTTAGAACGACTAAGTACAATGACTTCATTGGCTTTTGTATGAAAATACTCTATTAAGAAATTCCCCACAAACCCAGTTCCTCCGGCTATAATTATCTTTTTGTATCCCATTTTATTAATTCTTAATTTCTAATTCTTAATCTTTAATTAAAATACCGTTTTCCCTTTAAACTCAGGAACCACATCATCCAATCGACCCGCCAATACAGGCAACTTGATCGTAGGAACGGCAGGAAATAAATGGTGCTCCGTATGATAAAACATATTATAGGTAAAGAAATTTGCCCATTTCCCCCTTGATGTTCTTGAGAATAAATCCTCATCACAGTCATGGTGAACAGTCCATACGGCAAAGAAGCCAGACATAAATTCACCAAGGATCATCACTACGATATGGTATTGAAGAAATCGTATGTTGTAGTAAAAGACAATTGAAATAAAAGCGGTCATTAAGGTAAGCTCTAACAAAATTATCCTTATTGCTGCTTTTTTTTCTAATTTCAATGCCGTCCGGTGCGTTTCAAAAATAAATATGGGACCAAATACAATGGCTTTCCATGCAGGCATTCTGGCGCATTTTCCTTCCACATCATTTTCTCCCAGACAATATTTATGATGCCTTAAGTGATTAAATTTCACAGCATGCATAGATGCAAGCATAAGGATACTGTTGATGACCAAAGTAAGTGTAGTCAACTGTTTTGAAGTTCCCAAAGTATAGTGATACCCATTGTGCGATTGTCTCAATGACGTCAGGAAAAACATAAAAGAACATGGGAGTGCCAATAAATACCATTCGTACCAGGCAAATAGTAACGATAACAGAAGCCATGGGTGGTTTACTGTATTCTCAATAAACCTTTCCCTGTTGTTCAACTTCGTCAGATCTTTCCAACGGATGTTTTTTAATTTGGAGTTTAACATTGCATTCATGGTCGTATTTGTTTTAAATTTTCAATACTTTCAATATTAATTGAAAGTTAAAATCAAATTTTTTATCGTATCATTTTTATGACAGATCCGAAAAACCAGTTTTCATCTGCTTTCAACATAGTATCTACTGATTTGTCCATTTTGGAAACGAAATTATTTAGTTCACCCATCTTATTTGCAAATTCTTTTATTTTCTTATCTTTCTTATCCCCCTCCACTCTTGACAACTGCTCTAATACTTTCAATACAGGTTCAATCTCTCTTCTTTTACGTTCCTTTGCAACTCTTTTCGCAATTTCCCATATATCTTTTTCCGCAGAAAAATATTCTTTCCTTTCCCCTTGAACCAACACTTTATTTACCAAATCCCAATCGATCAATTCGCGTACATTCATATTCACGTTTCCTCTTGAGATATTTAACTCCTCCATAATCTCTTCAGCACTTAAAGGTTCCGGAGCTATAAGAAGCAAAGCATGAATCTGCGCCATAGTTCGATTGATGCCCCATTCAGAGCCCAGTTTACCCCAGGTTTCCAGAAACTTACTTTTTGCCTCGTCGTATTTCATGGTACTAAGGTAGTAAAGTTTTTGAAGTTTCAAAATTTATTGAAAGATTATTTAAAAAAGATGCTAGATTTCAGATACTAGATGCTAGATTATAAAATCCGATCTAATATCTAAAATCTAGCATCTTGGCTCTAGTATCTCCTTAAAATTCCCACAAATTATGTTCGTACTCTAACAATTCCTGAGCAGCCCAGGAAGAGGCTCTAATACCCGTTTTCTGATCAGCATAGATATCGGACAGGTAAGCATCATTGGGGTTGGAAATTTTTGTTATATAGGAACTGAATAGCCTTAATTCAAAAGCATCGGCAAGGTTTTTATGTTCCTGATCGTTTTGCGAATTATACCAGATCGCTTTAGGATTATCTTTAAATACATTTTTAACCAATTCATCATAATTGAAAGACGCTACTGCCAACTGGATCATTTTTGTATTTTTTGAATTAT
>JANYCO010000684.1 GCA_025360235.1 Cytophagales bacterium | reverse complement strand
CAAACGCATTTTTTGTGGCACAATATATAAACAAGCTCCGCTTATGATGTAAGGAAATAATTCCCATACTGAAGCGTCAAATGCCTGTCCCGCATATAAACTCGCACGATCTTCTTCTGGAACGGAAAATCTTGTTTTATGCCAAAAACATAAATTTGCCAAAGTAACATTTTCAATCATTACTCCTTTAGGTTTACCAGTTGAGCCCGAGGTATATATTACATAAGCAAGATTATCAGATTTGGTAAGAGACTTTATTTTATTTTGCGAATATTCTTTTTGCCTTTCTTTGAATTTATTTAGTTCATTTTCATCTAAGCATACCTTACATTTTGTATCCTTTTCTATGAAGTCTATTCTGTCTTGCGGGTATTCCGGATCAATAGGTACATATGCTCCTCCAGACTTTAACACTGCAAGTATTGAAATAATCATCCATTCACTTCTTTTCTGCTTGATACTAACTAAATCATCTGGTTGTATTTTATAATTCTTTTGCAAATAACTCGCTAATTGATTTGACTTGTCATTGAGTTCCAAATAAGTCAATTGCTTTTCTTCAAATATTACAGCTATATTTTGAGGAGTTTTTGCTACCTGTTCCTCAAACAAATCCGTTATAGTTTTGTGTTTGGGATAACTTACATTTGTATCATTGAATGAGATCAATAACTCATGTTTTTCCTCGTTGGACAAATAATCTATTTTTGATATTTTTTCTTCAGGGTGTTCAAATACTGCATTTAATAATTGCCTATAGTGATGTAGTAAGCGATCAATCATTTCTCTTTCATATACATCAGGATTATATATTACCTGTAAGGATAGATAATCACCTATTTCCTGAACTATTACTTCTATGTCGAATTTGGACGTACTATATCCTAAATCCGTTATCTGGATTAATTCTTCTTTTTTTAATTCAATTCCCGATATCTTTTCTCCATTATTCTGAAGTGCCAAAATGACATCAAATACTGCGCTCCTCCCAGTATCTCTTTGAATATTCAACTCTTCAACCAACCTATCAAAGGGGTACATCTGATGAGAATAACTTTTTAAGGTATTATTCTTTAATCTGCTATAAAAAATATTGAAGTTTTCTTCGGGTTTTATCTCGTTTCTTAAGGCCAATGTATTTACATAGAACCCAATCTGATTTTCTAAGTCTGCATGGTCTCTCCCAGCTACCGGGGTTCCTATTATTATATCTGTTTGGGAAGTATAGCGATACATTAAAATATTCCAGGCTGCCAGTAAACCCATGAACAAACTTCCACCATTTTCCCGAGAATATTTCTTTAGCTTATTAGTTATAGCTCCATCAATATATGTGCTTAAATGCTGTCCATTATTGGTCTTGAAGATCGGCCGTGGTTTTTTATTTGGAAGATCTAATAGAGTCAATTCACCTCTAAGACTGTCTAGCCAATAATCTCTGTGTGGCTTAAATGACTGTTCTTTTAGCTGATCTAATTGCCAAGCCGAGTAGTCCTTGTATTGAATCCGTAAGAGTTTTAACTCCGGTTGCTTATTTTCTTTATAAGCCTCATAGTAAGCGAACACGTCCTTACTCAACACCTCCATCGACCAACCATCACTTATTATATGATGCATATTAAAGTAAAAAACATAATTTTCATCTTCTACCTGAAGTAAGCTTGCTCTGAGTAAAGGACCGTTCTCCAAATCAAAAGCTTTATAGGAGTCTTCCTTTATGTAAGATCGAACTTTATCCTGCTTGCTTTGATCTTTTCTAAAGTCCTTGTAATCTATCGTAAAGCCTAAGTTTTCTTTTTTTAATATCCATTGTCTAATCTCTCCTCTTTCATCTTCTTTAAATACCGTACGTAAAATCTCATGGCGTTCTAATGTAGACTCTATCGCTCTTTTGAAGCAGTCAATATCTATATCCTTGTTCAAATATACACTCACCGGTATGTTATAGGCGAATGAGCCATGTTCAAACTGGCTCAATACCCATAATCTGCGTTGGGCATCCGAGATAGAATAACTTGCTTGAATTGCTGACTTTTCAATGCTTAACTCAACTGTTTGTAAAGAAAATTTCAAATACTCAATTAATTCCAATTTATTTTTCCTGACCTTA
>JANYCO010000655.1 GCA_025360235.1 Cytophagales bacterium | reverse complement strand
GAAACTTCATAAGACAACATGGTTCCAACCGAACGGTTCTGGTTGTTGATCTTAAATTCTTTCTGAACTTTTTCTTTTTTATCCAACGCTGGTTTAGCAGAAGCGATCAAGGTATGATCAAGAATCGCGTCCATCCCATGATCTTGTTCTTCCGTTTTATATAAACCAACACCAGGTTCTGCAGGAGCTTTGAACAATACTTTGCTAAGATCAATGGATTTATGTTTCCAAAATGAAAGGTTATCTCTCATTTCAAGCATATCCACTCTTCCCACCATATCTGTCAATTTGCGGAAGCCTAGCTCTGCCATAATTTCTCTCAATTCAGAAGCAAGGAAATGGAATAAATTTACAACGTGTTCCGGTTTACCTGTGAAGAGCGCTCTTAACTCTTTATTTTGAGTAGCCACACCCACAGGGCATGTATTCAGATGGCATTTACGCATCATGATACAACCTGAAGTAACTAATGCAGCAGTTGCCACACCAAATTCTTCTGCGCCCAACAAGGCAGCAATCGCTAAGTCGCGACCGGTTTTCATCTGACCATCGGCTTGTAAAACAATTCTGCTTCTTAATTTATTTTTTACCAAAGTTTGGTGTGCTTCTGCAACACCCAATTCCCAAGGTAACCCAGCATGTTTAATTGAACTTACAGGAGAAGCTCCGGTACCACCATCGAAACCTGAAACAAGAACCACATCCGAATGTGCTTTTGCTACTCCAGCTGCTACGGTACCTACACCTGCTTCAGAAACCAACTTCACATTAATTCTTGCGCGTGGGTTAGAATTTTTCAGATCGAAAATAAGTTGTGCCAAATCTTCGATAGAATAAATATCATGATGAGGAGGAGGAGAAATAAGTCCCACTCCAGGAGTAGAGTGACGTACCTTTCCTATCCAATCGTCTACTTTATGTCCAGGTAACTGTCCGCCTTCACCAGGTTTAGCACCTTGCGCCATTTTTATTTGGAGCTCGTCTGCGTTTGCCAGGTAATAACTGGTTACACCAAAACGACCTGAGGCTACCTGCTTAATAGCAGAACGCATTGAGTCGCCATTGGGAAGTGGTTCAAAACGCATTTCGTCTTCCCCACCTTCACCGCAGTTGGATTTACCTCCGATACGGTTCATGGCAATAGCTAACGTTGAATGCGCTTCATGTGAAATCGAGCCGAACGACATTGCTCCTGTGGCAAAACGTTTCAGAAGATTTTCAATTGGTTCAACTTCTTCTAAAGGAATTGGTTCAGCTGTTTTAAATTTTATCAATCCTCTTAACGTAACCGCTCTTTGTGATTGCTCGTTAACAAGTTTTGTATATTTTTTAAATACGTTGTAGTCGTTTGTTTTGGTAGACTGTTGCAACAAGTGTATCGTCTGCGGATTGAAGAGGTGGTATTCTCCACGTCGCTTCCACTGATAGATTCCACCTACTTCCAATTTTGGATTTGGAAGTTCTACTTCAGGGAACGCCAGTTTGTGTTTGATCAACGACTCCTTCGCTATACCGTCAAGGTCAAGTCCTTCAATACGGGAAATCGTATTAGTGAAATACTTCTTAATCACCTTACTTGAGATACCAAGCGCTTCGAAGATCTGAGCACCTTGATAGGACTGCATAGTAGAGATTCCCATTTTTGAGAACACTTTCAACAAACCATCGCTTACTGATTTTATAAAATTGTAAAACAATTTTTCTTCAGTGAGATCCGATTTAATAATCCCGTCTTTTTTCAGACCAATGATTGTTTCATAGGCAAGATAAGGGTTTACCGCTGAAGCACCATAAGCAATTAGAGTTGCAAAATGATGAACTTCCCACGCATCTCCTGCTTCAATTACCAAACCAACCTGACCTCTCTGACCTTCGCGGATCAGGTGGTGGTGTACAGCTGCTGTGGCAAGTAATGTAGGAATAGGTGCATGTGCACTATCAATTTTTCTATCAGAAAGAATAATGATTGAATAACCATCATTAACAGCATCAGAGGCATATTGACAAATTCTTTTTAATGCCTTTTCAAGACTGCCTTCTTTTCCATCTGCTTTAAAATACACGTCCAGGGTTTTTGTCTGGAAATGTTTTTTATCAATATGTCTTAATTTTTCTAAATCTTTGTTGGCAAGGATTGGCTGATTCAACTCCACCGTGCGACAATGCTCAGGGGTTTCATCCAGTAAATTGAGTGACCCACCTACATAAGAAACCAGAGACATTACCATCCGTTCCCTGATCGGATCAATCGGAGGATTGGTAACTTGTGCGAAGAGTTGTTTGAAATAATTTGATAAATGTTGTGCGTTGTCAGAAAGTATAGAAAGTGGTGCATCAGAACCCATAGAGCCCAGTGGTTCCTTACCAGTCTCAGCCATTTCAGCTACTATTACTTTCAAGTCTTCGGAAGAGTACCCAAAACATTGCTGTTTTTTCAACAACAATTTCTCATCAGGTTGTTCCCATTTATAAGAGGACTCCGGAAGTTCTTTAATTTTAATTTTATGTTTGTCTAACCATGCCTTATATGGCTTACGGCTGCAAATTTCTTCTTTTAATTCTTCATCAGAAA
>JANYCO010000646.1 GCA_025360235.1 Cytophagales bacterium | reverse complement strand
TAAAACAATTGAAACAATTGCAAAGCCTCGCAACACATCCAAAATATGCATCCTGGTTTTGCTGATCATAGATATTTTCTTAACGTGTTTTTCTTACTAATTACAATATACAATCAATTGTTTAAAATTAGAAATTCGCTTTATAATCAATGGTGCAAATAGTTCACTTCTTTCCTTTCTTATATAATGGAGTATTTTTTGAAATCAACTCCTTTCGAATAAATAAACCAGAAGGAGTTAGATCATCAGGGTACCAACCAGAGAGATCACGATTTGCTTTTAGGATAGAAGCCGTTTCTATTTTATCCGACACCGACCAGTTGCACCAACTTATTTTATATTTGTCAAGAAACTCAAACCACTCTTGGGTTTGTTGATAGCCAAGCGTTCCATCTCCTGTATATTCACAATCTCCAAATTCGGTTACGAACAAAGCAATCCCCTTGTCCATGGCTTTCGTAGCTTCGTCCCGTAAATACTGACCATGAGAAACAGCATAAAAATGAAGTGTGTATACCACATTCGGATCGTTGATAGGAGCTTCGGCTGCTTCACTCACCATTTGAGACCACACACGAGTACCGCAAATAACGATATTGTCCGGATCGTATTCACGGATACTTTTGATCACCTCTTCTGAATAAGGTTTAATTTTATTTTTCCAAGAAACATCCTGTAAGGGCTCATTAAAAACTTCATAAAACACATTGGGATACTTACCATATTTTTTGGCCATTTCTCCAAAAAATTTCTTTGCTGCCTCCGGATTTTTATGAGCTTCATGACTGTGGTAATCGATTATAACATACATACCTAATTCAATGGCTGCGTTTACAACCGTTTCAATTTTTTCTTTTTCACGGTCAGGATTTTCCAGATAACCATCGTTTTCTACCCCCATAGCAGCTCTGATTACAGTGCACCTCCAGTCGTCGCGTAGCCATTTTAAAGTGGAGTCATTGTAATATCTTGGCATCCACTGGCTCCAGAAAAGCGACATACCTCGAAGTTGCACAGTGTCTCCATATTCACTCATAATGTAATTACCTTTAACTGAAAGCTGTCCATAACGCTTCACAATATTGTATTGCGCTGAAAGCAGAAAAGAGCTCTGTACTAACAAAATGATTAGTATCAAAAATATGTATTTTTTGTTTTTCATAAACGTTCCTTATTTGGTTAAGACAAACATAGGAACAGAAAAACAAACAGCATTTGCAATAGTTGAGAAAGACTTCGCATTTTTATAACAGGCAGATTATCAACTTTTTTTACAGGCTTTGCAAAAAAAGGGATAAACTTTGCAAAGTTCGTAATTAGTATATTCTCAAACAGTTATACTTATAAAAATTACTTCTTTTTTCGAAAATCATTTGGCGATGTGCCTTCAGAATCTTTAAACACTCGATTGAAATGTGAGATATTGCCATAACCCACTTTATAAGCAATGTCTGAAACAGGGAGGTTTGTTTCCATTAGAAGTCTTTTTGCTTCATTAAGTCTAAGCTGATTTAAATATTGTTTGAAACCAAGGTTAAAAGTATCTTTTATAAGCGATGAAATTTTACTTTCGGTAATCCCGGTTGACAACTGAATTTTCTTTAAGGATAATTCCGGATCTAAATATTCAGAAGAAATAAACTCAATTATTTTTTTCAATTCTTTTTCAAACTGGTTGTCGGCATCAATAGGTATATAATTTATCTCCACCTTGTGAATTTGTTCATGAGGTTTACGAGTAGAATAATAGACTATTATTAGTGTCACATAATATAATAGGGAAACAACAAGAACTGCTCCATAAAAGGCTGGTGCATTTTTAGTAAATGTTAATTTTTTGATTGTTAAAGTGTCTTCAATATTTTTACCTATAAGTTGGCAGTTCTGAATGTTAAAAATTTTCACTTTATCATACTCCACATCTTTAAAATCTTTTTCAGAAACATGATTATCTGCATACCACCATGTAGCCGTAGTAAATTCTGTCAATGGGATAGAATAATTCTGTTGATCTTTTATCAAATCTAAATCCTTTACAAGATAACGATAGGTCATTTCATTTTCAGGCTTAGTAAATCCTGTAGTGTAAACGCCCATAAATAATTGCAACCGCTTTCCTTCTGTTGCTTTTATATTCAGATGGAGATAACTATAGGATGATAGGTCAAAATAACCACTGTCCCTAGCAAATAAAGAAAGCCCTGCAAAAGGAAAAGCATAACCATCGCCAAGTTTGTAGCGAAAAGCCAATACCGTATCGTTGGCCTGATACCAGAGAATGGAAGATGCATTAGTTACATTTTTAACAGAATCAGAATAGGTGTGCAAGGTATACTGCCCTTCGTCAGAAGCTGGTATCAGACTAATACTTTGGTGGGGTTTATAAAGCAGAAAAGAAAGCAGCGCCATTGAAACAGGAAACAAAATCCACAAAAAAATCCTCAATAGTATTAATTTCTTCATTGACAATGGTTGAAAATCTTATAAAAGTAAACAAATAATTAAAATTTCAAAATACATTAATTAGCTCAAGCTCTTTTTTTAATCTAAATGCCAACAATAACACAATTTATTAAGAAGTACCAATAAGCTTCTTGTTTAAAGTTAATTTATTTTATATATTTACTATAACCCGCTGATTCAAGCATTTTGCTTGGACCTTTTTGATTTCAGGTACTGTCATAAAATCCTAGTAAATTATTGTAATTATTTTTAGTTTTGTAATACCGAAAAAGAGGGCTTCAGG
>JANYCO010000645.1 GCA_025360235.1 Cytophagales bacterium | reverse complement strand
AAGAACTTGAACAGAATCCTAATATTAAAATATACTATTTTAATTATACGATTGTAAAAGGATTTGATTGGTTTTGTAATTTTTTCTACAAACGAAATATAGGAATGCCCCTTTGTCAGAATGTGATAGTAGGGTCAATTTTTTTATCTATAAATATGAATTATAAAAATATCTATCTTATCGGAGTGGAAAATTCTTTCTTTAAGAATATCATAGTCGATGATAACAATGAGGTCTTTCTTCAGCATTCTCATTTTTACGGTGATAATACAAAAACGAATATTACTAAGATGCATAAAATGCCAGGATCTAAAGAGTCGGCAGATCTGGCGGATGTTTTGATGATGTTGGTGAAAACATTCAGGGGGTATAAAGAAGTAAAAAAATATGCCGACTATATCGGTGCAGCCGTTTATAACGTTACAGAAGGGTCCTGTGTAGATGCTTTTGAAAGGAAGAAAATAAACGAAATAAAGTAGATGAGATTTATTGTAAGCATTCTTAAAAATCCTGTTTCGCTTTGGCTGTACTGGCTGGTGCAAAAGACCTATTTGGAATTGAAATATAATGTTCAGCTGGGTTATCTTACGAATATTAGAAAAAGTACTTTTGAAGGGGATAATAAATTATATGATAATGTAAGATTGTGGTATTCCTGTTTGGGTGAGTATTCTTATATAGCAAAGAACAGTCAGATAAGTCGTGCGAATATTGGTAAGTTCTGCGCTATTGGACCGAATGTGCAAATGGGACTTGGTACACATCCCACAAGTACTTTTGTATCTATTCATCCTGCCTTTTATTCAACGTTAAAACAAACCACGGTTACTTTTTCAGATAAAAATCTTTTCGTTGAGCATGATCCTATTGTGATTGGCAACGATGTATGGATAGGTGCCAATGCGATTGTTGCAGATGGAGTATCGATAGGAGATGGTGCTATAATAGCAGCAGGTGCTGTTGTGACAAAGAATGTAGAACCTTATCAAATAGTAGGAGGAGTTCCTGCTAAGTTTATTAGAAACAGATTTACAGAGGCTCAGATAAAATTTTTATTGAACTTTAAATGGTGGGATAAAAATAAAGACTGGCACTTTGAAAATGCCAGTCTTATGTCGGATATTGAAAAGTTGATGACTAAGTACTCTTAATTATTTTTTGAAGCAATTTTTATTCTTTCTCTTTTTTCAAACGATCTAAGGTTTCCTTGCTTATTAATCCAGCTACAAATACTAGAAATATAATTGATCCGGCTAAGGATATTTTTTCAGTTGTATAATAATGTGCTGGTTCAAATTTGAAATCGATCTCATGCTCGCCAGCAGGAATTCTCATCGCCCTTAAAATATAGTTTGCTCGGAAATGGTCTGCAGGTTTTCCATCAATATAAGCATTCCAACCTGGCTGGTAATAAATCTCAGAGAATACAGCCAACTGTTCGCTGGCGGCTTTTGATTTATATTTAAGACGGTTAGGATGATAGTTAGTAAGTTTTATTACAGCTAAAGAATCGAATGAAATGGAATATTCTTTGAGTTGGGTTTCGAAACGTTTGTCTACATAGACAATAGTAGCAGGGTTGATAGAGTCAAGCGACTTCATTTCTTCGTCTGCATTGGCTACTAATTTGTAGTTTGGAACAAACCATGCATTGCCCATTGCTCCCGGATTTCTTTGAACTTGCCCACTATTCATGAAGTATCTTGTGTTTAACATATTCATTACTCCCATGTTGTTTTTGCTAATTTGGTTTTCGATCAGGTCTTGATATTTGCCTAATTTAATAGCACTATAACCTCCAATAGATTTGTGGTAGTAGGAAGTGGTAGATTCATTGAACGTATTTCCATCGGTTGTATTTAATACTCTGAAGTAATCTTTGTCCGTTAAGATTAATTCATCAGCGGAAGTTAGCGCAAATGCTTTCCGTTCTAATTTTTTCTGATTTTCAAAATTATCAGCATTTAAGTAACGTTTATCTACAGAAGTTAGATCTAGTAATACAGCTATTCCAATTATGGAATAGAATAGAACAGGTTGTATTTTTTTATTTATAAAAGCCCAAATTAAACCCGCAGTTAATGCAATGAAAAAGAAGGCGCGATAGATATCGCCTCTTAGTATACTAGCTCTATCTTCTCTTAGAGTATCTAATAGCCATTCAGGGACTTCCTTCTTTTCAATTAGATTAGCAATATTAGCATCTCCTGGTGATACGAAGTCTGCATTGAAACTTGTAAATAATCCTATTACTAAAAATAGTCCGGTGATTCCTCCTGCCCATTTTAACCCTTTCATAAAATCGGCAGAAGATATTTCATCGTTGGCAATTCTTACAAGAACGGCTCCTGCAAGGAACGGGAAGGTAAGCTGCGCAATACAAACAGCCATAGTTACCGATCTGAATTTATTGTAGAGTGGCAGATTGTAGAACAAAAGTTTACTAAACCATTCTACATTGGATCCCATCGACATAATTAATGCGAAAATACTTACTGCTAAAACCCACCATTTGAATTTATCTTTGATTAAAAACATCCCAAGTATAAAAAGGAAAAAGATAATGGAGCCGAAGTAAACAGGTCCAGATGTGCCTGGCTGTTTACCCCAATAGGATGGAAATTCATTTTTTACAAATTGTTTTGCTTTGGCTTTTGGAATTTCATTATCAATTAATGTCTGATATGTGATTGAATTAGTTCCCAGTTGTTCATTTGATGCTCCTCCATAATAATAAGGAATCAGCGTAGTGAGCACCTCGTCCACATCGTTGCTCCAGCGCATGGCGTAGTCAAAATCAAGTCCACCAGAATCTGTTTTTTTTGAAGTAAGTTCTGAGCCACCACGGGTAGTGCTTTTAGAATAGACTTGTGTGGTCCAGAGTTGAGAAAGATTTGGGCCTACGGCAATTATTGCTGAGACAACAAGGATGGCCGAAGCAATAATAAAATGTTTGGTTTCTTTATTTAGTAAAGCATTAATGAATTCATAGATCCCCCAAAATAATATGATCATCAAAAGGTAATAGGTGATTTGAAAGTGGGCGAAATAGATTTGTAGGGAAAGGAAAAACGTTGTAGTGGCTGCTCCTGTGAAATATTTTTTTCGATAGGTCATTATAATTCCCCCAAGCACAGGAGCCATTGTAGCCATCGCTAAAACCTTATTAACGTGTCCTGCTTCGAGGCTTATGAGATTGAAAGAAGAAAAAACAAATGCGGCACTGGCTATCGAACTAACCCAGACATTGGCCCTTAGAGCAAGCATCAGAATATAGAAGCCGATAAAAGCTAACATGCCCATATAAACAGGAATGGGGATTATATTGGCTAAGGTTTGGTGGGCATAAGAAAGTAAATTTGAACTATATCCTCTCCAAACCGGCATTCCACTAAAACTTGAATTCGACCAAAGGATTTCTTCTTTTCCACTTTTGGTATAGTCTATAGCCTCCTTTAAAGCCCCTTGAGCCTGAATCACATCGTTCTGTACCAGTTTTTTACCTGAAAAAACGGGGTAATAATAAATAAACAGAATGGCCATAAAAGCAACCATGGCAATCAAATGGGGATATATACTTTTCAAAAGATTGTTCTTCATCTCGTTTAAAAATATTAGTTTAGCCCCAAAAATATATAGATTTATCATTATAATGTACATTTAACTATAAATTATTTACCCGATGAACAGTATTATCCTGATTGGCGCAGGAGCACATGCGAAAAGTGTTTCTGATGCATTACTTGAAGTTAACCCTTCCATTAAACTGATTTATGTTGACTCCAATGCAAAAGGAGGAGAGAAGTTGTACGGGTTTAATGTATTAAGCAGTATTCCTGATGGTTTAGAAAAAACACCAATTTTTGTAGCCATTGGAGATAATACCATTCGCAGAAAAATATTTGAAAAAATAAGTGGTCACCCAAAAGCAAATGTGATCTCTGCGAGAGCATATATCAGCAAGAGAAGTAAACTTTCATCTGGTATTTTTGTTGGAAATTTCTGTCACATAGGAACAGAATCAGAGATAGGTGATAATGTTATTATAAACAATGGAGCCATAATTGAGCATGAAGTTAAAATTGGAAAACATTCTCATATTTGTCCGAATGTTACGATAGCGGGGAGAGTTACCGTTGGAGAGCGTGTATTTTTAGGCGTTGGATCAAGCGTAGTGAATAATGTAAGTATATGTTCT
>JANYCO010000625.1 GCA_025360235.1 Cytophagales bacterium | reverse complement strand
AATCTACACTGCGTATACGATTAAGCTGATCATAACGGTATTTATTCATCTTAAATTTCTGCTGAGTGATATGTCCTGCCTCATCGCGCACATTTGTCATCCAGTAGGAAATATTACCATTAAATAAACTGTTTTGATCTGTATTGTTTAACACCTCCATTGGCTTACCCGGAAGATAAGGATAAAGAGAAGTATTATCTGCTCCAATAGAAGTACCTGTACGATCGTAGTCATTTTTATAATACCCCAATTCCATAGTAAATTCATCTTTCAAGAAATCTGAATTCATACTTAATGGTGCTCCATCCTTACCTGGATCAAGATTGGTTTGCAATTGAGATTGGTTAATTGATTTCAAATATCCTTCTATGGTGTATACGTAATCCATACCTTGGATTTTATCTTCACCGTATTCGGCTCTTGCCAAAGGTCCATGTGTGTAATAATTATAATTTGCGTCTTTATCCCAAAGCATACCATCACGTGAAGTATATACTGCTGTCACACGATTATCTTCGTCGTAACTATATTTATGAATAAATTGCTCTTGAGTACCTTCCTGATAAAACACCTTGTTTACTTTACCGCTTACCAAATCGTATTCGTAGCGCATATACCTTCTACCCAAATCCGGAAGCTCCTGTACTAGCCATTCAACATTACCATGAGGATCGTAACTGAAATAAGTAAAAACATCAAATCCGTTATTTTCTCTTTTAATATAACTAATTCTATTACGTAGATTTTCCTGAGACTCTCCATTATTAGTAATTCCTAGAACAGGAATTGTATAAAAGGATTGAATGATATCGGAAGTAATTCCATCTGCGGAGCCTGGAAAGGCAAGATTTGTCCATAATTGTTCTACTATCTGCTGATCACTGCCTGCGCGGAAGCTTGGGCTAAAAGATGACAGTTCTCCTGACTCTATTATTCTTCCCAATTCATCATAACGGGAATAAGAATATTTAGGAGACAATGTTCCATTGATAAGTTTATAATTTGACTGAGCAGCATCCTGGCTCAGTATAAGTTGACCTTTAGCATTGTACCAGAACTTAGAAGTTCCACCATCAGGAGTAACCTGATAATTTATCTGACCAATACTATTATAAAAATAAGTAGTAGGTAATATATGCGCAGGTATTATATTTTTAATTGGTGTTTGTCCTGGTAATCGAGAAGCTTTTATCGCATCAATAGAAGCTTGCGCCAAAGGTTTTACTCCTTCCGGTGGAACCGTTTTAATTAAATTGTCATTTCTATCATAATAATAAAGAGTGTAGTGATGATAACCTAATTGATAAGAAATTGAAAACTCATCGACAATATTAGTCAAACAATTGTCACGATAACTTGCACTAAGTTGGGCAATTTTTTCAGCGAGACAATTGGCAATAAACAAATCAGTTTCGTCATTTATGTACTCTTCCATTAAATCCGCACATGTAACAGGAACAGGTTTTTCTCCTGGTTCAACCGTTAAATTAGGTTCAAACCATTGCATACAAATAGCGCAAGTAGTAGGAGGTGTATTACAAGCTTTCAGCTCTTTTACAGAAATACCACTTATATAATAATAACCTTCTGTATTTATTTGTTGAAAAGACAAATAAGTATCAGTAGCGACAAAATCTATATAATTTGTTTCAGGAAATACTTTTGCCCAGTCTTTAGCATCGCTATATTCAGCCAGTACAGTAGCTCCATTTTTAATAATCATATTTGGCGCTAATTCGCCATACCATTCAAATCCTATACGATATTTCTTACCGATAGTAAGTAAATCTTGTTTAGTAAACAACGTATGCGAAAAATCAGGATTCTCACATTGAACATTTTGTGTAAGATCAAAGAAGTGTTTCCCTGGGAAAATATTTACTGCAGAAAAATCAATAGGGTTCAACAATTGATTAGCTGAATTGTACCAACCGCCACTTGTAGCAGAGAAATCATTATTTTGCTGAAGTTCTGTTTGAGGAATATCGGGACAAACTTCTCGAACTGAAAACTCATCCAAAAATATACTATGAGTTTCCGAGCCTGCTCCATTTTGTTGGATAAAAAGGAAACGATCTACAGCTGTAAAAGTATATTCATAAGTTCCAGCATTTCCACCGTTAGGCTGAATTAGGGCAACAAAACCTGATGGACCTCCCGCAAGTCCGCATTCAACTCCAAATGTTGAATTTGACCCAGAAGCTAATACAACTTTTAGTTTATAGGTCCTACCTGGAGTTAAAATCATATCTGTTACTAAAACATGATCTGTAATTTTTGTCGGTGAATATTGGCCCGCAAATTCATACATGCCATTGGCAAAACCATATTTATAGTTTGTATTTGGCAATTGTGTAGTAACATAAGCATTTTGAATTGTTGCAGGTACTTGATTTTTTATAAAATATGGTCCACCATTATTATTAAAGAACCAACCATCACTAGAATTCATATTGGCTTCTTTTATAAGCTCTGGCCCAAGTGTAATATTAGTAACCTCTTTCAACGAAATATTATCCAAAGTCAACACCCAGCCACCACCAGCGAAAAATAAATCAGAAGAAGTAGCAAGGAATTCAAAATTTACATGCCCGCCTGTTGTCCATAATTTAAGAGGATTTGACCCATTGATCAAATAACAAGAACCTCCTCCGGCTAAAAACATATCAAACGATATTCGATAGGTTTTACCAACTACGACTGTGTTAGACTTAAAGTAAAGTTGGCCAGTTGATAAATAGTATTCTCCAGCTAGTTCCTTCTTAAGAAGAGTTCCTGCTTGGTCAGAATACCAACCACCTGATGAAGCAGAAAAATTTCCGTTAACTGCCAGTTCCGGTCCTAAGCCCGCACCTGTCGATGGCACTTCTATATAATCCATCGGACATTGAGATTGCCAGATAGTTTGTGGACAACCTTGTTGTTCTATCAACTGGCCCAATGAAAGTGCATAATAAATAGAATAAGCATTATCATACCCATCGTATATAAAAGGAGAAACTGTAAAATCCTTGAAAGTACCCAAATTCACAATAGAATAATCTTCCAATTTCTCTGATTTAAATCCATCTACAAAATGAATTGTTACTCCTTTATCAGGTAAATTATGATATCGTTCAGCTCTAAATAATCCATAATTTTTAGGATTATTATTTATTGCAGTAATAAGATTAGCAATTAATGGTTGAATATTACCAACATAATCAATCGGCTGAGATAATAAATTAAAACTCTTTTCCCCATTTGTTATTTGAATGTCTAGCTTTTGTCCAAACGTTGCAGCATTTGGAAAATTGAATAAAATTGTAAAATCCCCAATTTGATCTAATGAAGAAGTACGATAAGAATTTTTATAATTACTTATATTACCACTATTAGTATACATTGCTTTTTGACATTCATAAGCAAATCCATGAAATCTTCCATACGCATCAAAATAATAATTCATTAAGGCCTTTAAATTAGTACCTGCAGCATTAAAATCAGGATCAAAATTAAGAGCACAAAATCCTCCTACAGAAGAAATTGTAGAGGTTAGAATATGATACGCTAATAAATTATTTCCTCCACAATAAAAGCTTACATTCATTTCATAAAAATGATCATCCTTAATATTTTGAGGAGTTTCATTAAAATCACTCCAGACATAATTTACCACTACTGTAATATCTTTCCCTTGATAATTTCCTCCCATAAAACTTGGGTATTCGAAATTTTTAACCTGTTGATAATAATAGTAGTGAGTAAAATCGACAGGGCCTCCTGTCGTAAAGTTTGCGTAAGCTATATTAAAGATTGAACCTGTCGTTTTTACATTTCCAGTTCTAACCCTCATATTAATTCCCGTTTCAAGAGTTGAATAAACGAAATTGACTATTTCATTTTGAACATTTAAGGAATCTTTCTGCAAAGTAGAATTAGTACCAACTGGAGCCACTCTTGCTCCGTCAATCATAGCCTCTTTGTAATCGTTGTACTCTTTAGTCCATACACTATAAAACTCAGGAGAGTTAATATAATCAACCAAAGACTGATCATAAGAAGGGCTTGAGCCATCCAATTTTTTAGGATCAATGGATGAC
>JANYCO010000610.1 GCA_025360235.1 Cytophagales bacterium | reverse complement strand
ACCGTAAAACCTGGAGGGGAGCAGAGATTAATCTTCCCTGTAATGCTTCCCCAGCCCAGTATTGTAGAAGTAGTGCCAGTAATTTTAATAAGACTATAATTGCCACTGGAAGGTCCTACCAATTGGGCAGACATATCCATTGAGCCAGTAGTCAGCATACTTGAAGAAGAAGCCTGGTATTTACCACCTCCATCTATTTTTGTGAGGCCCGTTACCGTTACTTTAAGCGCATTGTTCATACTACCACCCTGGGTAATAAACAAGGAACCTCCAATGTTTATAGTGCCTGTATTGGCGGTAACTGTACCTCCCAGCAAGCTAAAGTTGCCTCCTAAGGATACCAGTCCTGTATTATTAAATTGTCCACTGCCATTGATAGAAGCGGTGGTGGTAATAGTCAACTGTCCGTTGTTGGTCATTACTCCTGCTCCGTCAACGGTAAGGCTCTGAGCAGTCAACACAGCGGGACATGTGGTCTGTGTGCCACAGACCACGGAATTGTTTTGAACAAGGCCGCTGGCGGTAAATAATCCTGCCACTGTCACCGTTCCATAATTAAAGAGCTTGCCAGTATTGTCTATGGTCAATACCGGAACTGTAATCGTACCTTGATTGTATATCTCCAGCCCATTAGTAGGGAGACTGTTTAGATTTGCTGTACCAAGCACTACCAGTTTAGTATTCCAACCTATGGTAAGATTGCCCGAGATGGTAGTATTGGCAGGAACAAAAGCAGTTTTATCGTTGCCAATGTTATGAGGTCCTGCGCCTGACAGAATCAGATTACTGGTATTGTTCGGATCATAAACAGGAAGGTTGTTCGGATTATTACTGTTCACCACAGGAAGCACCTGGTTCATTGTTCCCAAACGCGAACTTCCGTAGAGATGAAATTCTACCGAATTGGAATTGCTCGATTGCTGGTAGGCAGCCATAGTATTACCCTGCGCATCCCTTCCGTACCAGGTATAAGACCACATCGTTTGATTTCCTGCACCACCATTATGATCGGAACTTCCCGAAGGTTTTACAATTTTAGCAATTCTGTTTCCAGTAGCATCGTAGCGGAACTCCAGATCAGGAGGAGTGGTTCCGTTTACCAGACAACCAACTGTTCTTGTTACTCTTTTTACTTTTCCATAAACCGTCCAGTCAATATTGGCAATACATTCTTTTTTATCTGTGATCAGATTTCCTATACCATCGTAATTATAATTCCAGGTGGCAGGATTTGCAGGGTTGAAAGTACCCTGATCTTCTATGTCGTCTGTATAGCCTGTAGTAAGTGGGACTGCATCGTTCACATGCAACAAACGATTCGATTTAAGTCCTTTGGAAGGATTCAAGGGGTCGATGTAGTCGTATCTGTAATTGAGGTTGTCCATCGCAATACCTCCATTAGCAGTGCTACCGTTTCGAAGTTGTGCAAGGATGTTTCCGTTAGCATCATAAGTAAAGGTAGATCTGTAATCGTCAGGGACTGTTCCGGTATTTACACCCCAGGTATTTGTAGCAAGGTTGAGATCGCGGTAAGCACGCATTTCATTGATACGGTTCAACTGATCGTAGCCATAAGCTGTTCCTTGTGGCAGAGCTACAAGCGGGTTCATAGGATCAACAATAGCTGTAACCATCTGGCTAATATTTCCATTGAAGAGATTTTTGCGTCCGTTGGTTAAACCACTACCTGCATCATCGGCAATAAAATTAGTAGTAGTTGATAGTGAATTAATCGAAGTATAATCTCCATTAAAATAGCCAAGTGAATAACCATAAGTATCCTTTCCTGTTTTAGCATAGAGTCCGGCAGCAGCATCTTTACCAATATCGCGTTGGGCGGTAAGGGTATTGCTGTTTACTCCTTTGATCCAACCCTGGATAGTGTAGGCATAATCGCAACCTTGTACTTTCAGGTCGCCTGTTTCCATACGGGCCAGAGGTCCGTGTTTGTAATAGAAATAACGGGCATCCTGATCCCATATATAACCGTCTCTGCTGGTGTAGGTGCGGGTAATCCTGTTTTCAGAATCGTAACTGTATTTGTGGTAGAAAGCATCTGGTTGTCCATCCTGATAACTTACTTTGTTTACATTTCCGCTAATTAAATCGTATTCATACGAAACATATTTATACCGTTCAGTGCCTTTAACAGGATTGTCTTGTACCAGTTTTTTTACGTTTCCGTGAATGTCGTATTCGTAGTGTGTAGCGTGGTCATAGCTTGGTATCAGCGGATTCACATCGTTTACATCCTGGTAGGTAATGCTGGCCACACGATTCCGCATGGTGTAGTTGTCCTGAGTAAGCCCTGGTATTGTAAATTTCTTTCTGTCGTAATAGGTGCGTGTGATCTGTGCTTTGGTACCGGTGGCTATCCAGGTCAGAAAAAGGGTATTGTCCAGTTGACTTCCTGTAAGCAATGTATTTGGCGATTGCGTACTGGCCACCTCTCCTACTTCGGTAATTCTTCCAAGGGCATCGTATAGAGTATAACTATAGCGAGGGATAGGCTGACCAATAGAAGTAGCAAGTTGTTTTACATTTTGAGAAATGACAAGTCGTCCTAACAGGTCGTACCAGAAATGAGCGACGCCAGCGTCCGGAGTTGTTTGTTCACGAAGCTGTTTCAGACTGTTGTATTTATAAACCGTAGGCAAGGTATGCTGAGGTTGCACAGAAGCCAACAATGTTTTATTTGCACGGTCAATTTTAAATTGATTTAATCTGGCAGGAGCTTTCACCACTTCTACTCCAGCAGGAGGTATTGTTTTCACAAGGCTTCCTGCCTGATCGTAGTAGTAAAGTGTATAATGGAATTCTCTGTCGGTATAGGTATAGCTTAAATTTTCCGCAGTGTTTAAACATTTGTCGTAATAGGCTACACGGAATTCTTCTTTTTTAGTTTCAATTTCCTGACTCCTTTCGTTGATTAGATTTTCAATGGCTACGTCAATCAAGAAGTCTTCACAAGGAGAAACGGCTTCCGGGTCAGTGATCACTTCAGG
>JANYCO010000602.1 GCA_025360235.1 Cytophagales bacterium | reverse complement strand
GATCTACTATGCTGATAGTATTCCTGATTGTAAAAATTTATCTTTTCGGCAAGTTCTTGTATTCGCTTTTGAGCTATTATCTTCTCCATTTATCATTAATTTGGAATACGAAGATAAATAAAAATTGCATTATTATTTTTGTATTGTGATTTTCTTTCGTAATCTCTTTCCTTCTTTAACCACCTCCACGAAATAAATCCCATTACTTAATCCATATTCATTAAATTCAGCAGAAATAAAACCTTGAACCGAATATTCTTTTTTGGCAATCAATTTTCCATCCATAGCACTATAAATATTTACTACAGAAACTTCATTTGAAGTACTAATATATTGAACTTCAAACCTTCCAAAACTAGGATTTGGAAAGACTTCTATCGTTTCTATGATATCGATATCTGGAATAACTATACTACTGTCGTCTTCAAGAAATCCTTGTTTTAAAATATTTCCACCAGCCATACCTGATACTATATTTTTGTTTGAATAGAGATAACAATTATTATTTTTAGAAGCTACATAATACTTGCCATCAAAATAAGTCCTGAGATTGGCGGTGTTGGCACCTTTTATATATTTAAGTTTTCCGGTAGCATTTTCTACATACCATTGATAAGTGGTGGCAGCCGTACAATGCATATCAACTTGTGTACCTGTATTTCCGGATTGGGAAATCACAGGTAAAGTACCATTATAGGCAATATGTAAACCTGGTGTTTTTACAGAACAACCATATATATCAGTTACCTTTAGAAAATAGTAGCCTGGTATGTAAACGGTATCCTTATTTGTTGCGGCATTCACTACTTGTGAAGAAGATGCATAAGAAGATGTAACACCATAATGCCATTCGTATTTAGCAAATGAACCCGGAACAGAAAGTATTACTGAATCTGGTATACAAAGAAACGTGGAAGGAAAACTTATAATCGAAGGTGCAGCAATTACACTCTTAAATACAGAATCTTTTGCCAATAAAGTTACAGTGGGACAACCTGCTAAACTACCCTGAATAGTAATCTCATTTCCAAATGGAAATAGAGAAGTATAATTAAGTGGTATACTCTTATTTGTTCCATCTCCCAATACTGCAGCACCCAATTGAGTACCTGCGTCAAAAGCAGCATAAGAAACGCCGGCCTGAGTAGCATTAATGGTTACTGAAGTATTTTGTCCTTCACAAATTGTATCATAGGAAGGCGAAACGGTGGTGGTGTTAAGAACCCCTGAATTCGCTACTACTGTTACAGGTTTTATATTAAAACAACTAGTAGTACTGTTTAACCCTTTTATATAAAAGGTACCTGAACTTGGTACAGAAGCAGCTGCTGATTCAATAATAGAAGCAGAAGCATCTTGCCAGTAGGAATAAATTAATCCAGGAGTTGAACCTGTAACAATGGATGGGGACATTATATTGACTGTAGAAGGAATACAAACTGCTGCGGGATCCGAAATCAATAATGTTGGAATTGGATTTATCGTAACCACTACCGGTTGAATAGTAAAACAAGAAGTGGCATCAGTACCTTTTATATAATAGGTAGTTGAAATAGCTAAAGACGCTGGTGCTGCAAGTGCTGCTGTAGCTCCTGAATTTGTCCAATAAGTATACGTAAGACCAGCTGCAGAGCCTGCCGTTACAGAGGCTCCTGTTATATCGACAGTTGAAGGAACACAAGCCGATGGCGGGTTTGTAATCAAAAGAGTGGGATTCGGAGTATAATTAATTACCACAGTATCTGCTACCGGAATACAAGAACCATTACCTGTTGTTGTTAAAATTAAGGTTGCATAACCCAATGCAATTTCTGTAGCGCCTGGTGTATAAGAAGTATTCAAAACAGATGAGGAAGGAGCAAATGAACCACTACCACCAACTGATGACCAGTTTCCTCCAGAAGCTATTGTTACAATACCGTTAAGTCCTATTGATGGATTACTAGCACAAAGTGTTTTGTCAGGTCCTGCATTTGATGAGGGAGCAGATGTATAGCTAATTTTCATCACGTCATTTACAGCAGCACAAGATCCGTTTCCGGTGGATTGCAAAGTCAGGTTTACGCTACCACTTAACACTTCTGAAGCTGTAGGAATATAGGTTGCATTTAAAGTAAGATTATCAGGAATAAATACACCGGATCCTCCGGACCATGAGCCTCCAGTAGCAATTGTTACGCCTCCTGCAAGAGCAGTTGATGGATTATTTGAACAAACAGATATATCTGTGCCAGCATTTGCTGTTGGACCAGGTGTTATAGCCACTATCACAGGTTTAATATCAAAACAGTTAAATGCATCCGTTCCTTTTATATAATAGGTGGAAGAAGCAGATATTGTATTCGGAGGCAATACCGCAATGGTAGCTCCTGCATTTGTAAAATAACCAAATGTTAATCCTGCTGTTGATCCTGTTGTTACAGCCGGAAGTGTTAAATCTACTGTGGAAGGTGCACAAACAGTAGCAGGATTTGTAATTACAACTGTAGGAGGATTCGTAACGGTCACCGTAATTGGTTGTATAGCAAAACAACCGGCAGCACTTACTCCTCTAATATAATTTGTATAAGTACCAGCAGGGCCACCTACTGCAGATGGTGTACCTAAAGAAAGTGTTGCTCCTGAGTTTGTCCAGTAGGATACAGAAGAAACTCCTACAGATCCGGTTCTTAACGCTGGAAGTGAGATATCAGCTGTTCCAGGAGCACAAACAGAAGCAGGATTTGTTATGACAAGTGTTGGATTTGGATTTACAGTAAGGGTAAGATTATCTGAAACATTTATACACCCTGCTTTTGAAACAGTGGCTGTAAGTGTTATTGCGCCCGCTCCGATTTCGGGAACAGAGTGGGTATAATTTGTTGAAAATAAACTAGCGGATGTAAATGTTCCGGTCCCTGTTGTGGTCCATAGTATAGACGTTGGACTCCCTGTTACTGCAGCTGTCAAAGGTACTCCTGCTCCCTGACAGATAATTTGATCCGCACCTACATTTATTGTTGGAGAAGGATTAATAACAATCGTCATCGGATCATTCACTGCTGCACAAGCACCTGTTCCGGTTGAGGTTAATGTTAATGTTAAGCCACCTCCAATTATTTCTGCAGCCGTCGGAGTATAAGTAGCATTTAGAGTCGTATTATTCGGAGAAAACGTACCTGCTCCACCCGACCATATGGCACCAATAGCATTTATTTTTGATCCATTCAAAGCGGTTACTGGATTGTTAGCACATTTAACTTGATCAGAATTAGCATTGACTGTTGGAACCGGGTCTACTATTACTACTACAGTTCCAGGAGGGCTTATACAACCTGCTGCACTTGTGACCACCAGATTATATGTACCCGCAGCTGCAACTGTAGCCGATCCAATATTTGCATTTTGAGTAGTAGCAGTAAATGAAGCTGGTCCTGTCCATGAATAAGTACTGGCAATTACACCAGTGGTAAGATTAAGAGTTGATCCTGCGCATATTGGAGAGTTACTACCTGTTGCAGGAGCTATAGGAGTAGCATTGACAACAACATTCGCAGAAGAGGAAGAACTTATACAACCCAAAACGGATACTGTGCAAAAATAAGTCCCGGCATTAATAGCTGATGCTGATGCTATAATAGGATTCTGAACACTGGAAATAAAAGCATTTGGTCCAGTCCACGAATAGCTACCACCAGCCACAAAGGAGGCGTTAAGGTTAATTGATAATCCCGAACAGACCGGACTATTGGAACCTATTAGAGGTGGGGTTGGTATTAAGTTTACGGTAGCAGTAACAAGCGATCGCACTGGGGTAGTGCATCCGCTGGCGGTAGCGTCTACATAATAACTTGTGGTGGCAGGTATACTGGGAGAATAACCCGGTCCTGTATTTACGACTGAGCCCAGAGTAGGTACAGTATACCAATTTATTGTACCTGATGATGCTGTAGCGGATAATGGTACAATTCCAGCACCACACCTTGTTCCAGGAGTTACTCCGGTAATTGTTGGAGGAGTAATTACAACGACGGTAATCGAGTTGTTAGCACTTACGCAACCCAAAACAGTTACATTGCAAAAATAAGTTCCTGCATTAATAGGTGCAGCTCCAGGTATTATTGGATTTTGTAAATTTGAAGCGTAAGTACTTGGTCCTGTCCAAGAATAGCTACCTCCTGAAACAAACTGAGCATTGAGGTTAATTGGTAATCCCGAACAAACAGGACTATTGGAACCTAATGTAGGAGGAGCTGGTATAACATTTACTGTCGCAGTTACGAGTGTTCTAGTTGGTGAAGTACAACCACTTGCTGTTGCGTCTACATAATAAGAAGTGGTAGTTGAAATAATGGGTGTTGTATAAGTAGGACCTGTACCTAATAACACACCTCCAGAAGGAGCGTTATACCAGCTGATAGTGCCGGCAGAGGCAGTAGCAGATAAACCAACTGTACCAGAACCACAACGAACACCAGGTACTACTCCAGATATTGTAGGAGTCGGGTTTACTATAACATTTACTGAAGCGGAGGTACTAACACAAGTCAAAACCGTTACTGTACAAAAATAAGTACCAGCGTTAATAGCAGAAGAAGATCCTATAGTTGGGTTTTGCAAAGTAGAGCTAAACGTATTTGGACCTGTCCAGGAATAACTACCTCCCGACACAAATGCAGCATTAAGATTAATTGGCAATCCAGAACATACAGGACTATTGGAACCTAATACAGGAGCTGCTGGAATAAGATTTACTGTTCCAGCAACAGGGGTTCTAACTGGTGAGGTACAGCCGCTGGCGGTTGCATCAACAAAATAGGTAGTGGTGGATGGGATACTGGGTGAAAAGGTAGGTCCTGTATTTACTAATGAACCTCCTGTAGGAGCTGTATACCAATTGATAATACCTGCTGAGGCAGTGGCTGATAATGTTGTTATACCAGGACCACATTGTACACCTGGAACAACTCCTGTTATTGTAGGGATTGGATTTACAGTAACCGTAACGGGTGTAGGTACACTGCTACATAAATTAGCATCTGTCACCACAACTGAATACGTTATGGTACTCAGAGGAGTAGCAACAGGATTTGGAATCGTAGTTGAACTTAAGCCTGAAGCAAGGGGAGTCCAGCTGTAACTGTAAGGAGCTAGTCCTCCTGATGGCAGTGCATTTAAATTTGAAGTACCTCCGGTACAAATAATGGAGGGTATTGAGCTTGTTGCAACAGTAGGTAATGGATTTATAGTTGTACTTGTCGATATTGTACTCTGACCTCCAACACAACTATT
The DNA here is from genome assembly GCA_025360235.1 of Cytophagales bacterium. Lineage (GTDB taxonomy): Bacteria > Bacteroidota > Bacteroidia > Cytophagales > Cytophagaceae > JANYCO01. The sequence goes on along the minus strand of JANYCO010000602.1, from coordinate 690 downwards.
TTCGCCTCCATTATCACAAGTAAATGTTACAAACACGTCAGATGGATCGGGTACATAAGTGAAGATAGGATTACTTACTATGAAACCTGTTTGTGTAAAAACTCCCGCACCATCTGTAGACAAAGTCGCCGAATTCCCACCCAAAGCTGTTCCAGTTACTGAAATTGTTTGACCTACACAAGCAAAAGAGGGAGCAGAAACAGAGGTACCACATGCCATTAAAATACCTTTCCCATATACATGAGATGTTCCTACAAACGATATAAAACCTAATAAAACTAAAACTAGCAATAATTTTTTTACCATAAGTTACCTTATTAAACTACTATACTAAGAGGAACGGTTATTGAAATTATTAAATCAGAACTTTCAAGAAAGACCTATAAAACTCACTATTTTCTATGGGTCACATCTTTTATACGGATTATCTTATAAAAGGTAAGTTTAAATTAAGACGAAAATGGATTATGGGAATAAATACTCCTAAACTTAAACTTTGACTTATCAAAAAACTTTAATCCCTTAGGTGTTAAGTAAAAGTAAATTAATGACGATAAAGTAAAATTAACTAGTAGCTGTTTTTTCATAGACTTATTTCAATATAATATAGAAGTATATTTTTACGTGGTTTACCACGTATAGTTGGTTATAATTCGGTTTTGGGTAACCAGTTTAGATTTCTTAAGGGTA
>JANYCO010000596.1 GCA_025360235.1 Cytophagales bacterium | reverse complement strand
AAAAATTACAAATTTTTCGCCCTTGGATACCAGTGGATGCCCGATCAGCAACAGCCAATACATAACCATAAAAGATACTTGCACACTTGATCTTTTTATTCCAAATCTGATCATTGTAAACGATGATCAGAAAAATGAAACCTTTGAAATCCAAAAACTACCCGAAGGTTGTCTCCTTGAAATTTATAATCGTTGGGGCGATTGTGTCTATAAAAATTCTTTCTATGACAATTCATGGAAAGCCCAGAATCTGGAAGCAGGTGTATATTACTACATGCTGGATGCCGGTCAAAAAAGAATATATAAGGGATGGGTTCAGGTCATGAAATGATAGCACACTCAGTAGTCTGTAGCAAACAGACCACTCATCAATAGACACCCTCCTATGTCCGCTCAGAATCTTTCGCAGCACAAAGAATGATACTACAAGAAAGCAATGCATCAGACTCCGAGCAGACTAAAATCATTCACATTTTTTTAATTCATTATACGTAATAAATTAATTATCTTTGGTAATGACTGGTATCAAAATCTTCTTTTTACTATTTATTGGAATAATAATTAATAGCTCTTGTTATGGCCAGCTTACAGCAACAGACTATTACAATAGCGGCAGAACAAAAGATAGTTTATCCCATTTTACAGAAGCCATTAATGACTTTACCAAAGCATTAGAACTTGATCCGCAATTAATAAATGCTTATTTCAGACGTGGAAGTGCAAAATTTATGCTAAAAAATTATGATGGAGCAATTGATGATTATACAAAAGTAATTAACCTTGACTCTTCCAATGCAACTATTCCATATTACTGCAGAGGAAGAGCTAAATACGAACAAAAAAAATATTATGAATCGATAACCGACTATGGCTATTCAATACGTCTAACACCCCATAATCCTAAATCTTATTTCTCCCGTGGAATTTCAAAAGCTGATTTAGAAGATTACAAAGGAGCAATTGACGATTATTCAAAAGCAATTGCATTTGACTCGACAATTGCAAATTACTATTTCAATCGTGGCGTAGCGAAAAATTCTATCAAAGACTACATAGGAGCAACACTTGACTACACTTTTGCCATTGCAATCAAACCCGATTATCATACCGCCTACTATAACCTCGCCTACGCCTACTTAGAAATAAACAACGGGCAGGAAGCTATTAACAATTTCAATATCGTGATCTCTTTTGATTCTACTAATGTACAAGCATTCACTAATCGCGCATGGGCTAAAATGGAGATCTATGACTATGCAGGTGCAATAGAAGATGTAACAATAGCAATGAAACTCTCCCCTCACGATTATAGCCTTTACTCGGTACGCGCAAAACCAAAAGAAAAATTGGGTGACTATACAGGTGCTATCGAAGATTATACAAAAGAAATATTCCATACCTCTTCAAATGGCTTTCCTCGTATGTATCGTGGGTTGTGTTACCAGGAAATAGGAAACTATACTGCGGCTCTGGCTGATCTTACAAGGGCATGTGACTACCTTCCTGACTTTGATGAACCATTTTACTACAGTGGAATTACGAATATTAGTCTTGGAGATAAAAAAGCAGCCTGTAAAAATTTTCATAAAGCTCAAAAACTTGGGTCAAAAAAAGCGGAAGAAAAAATAAGAATGTATTGTAAATAATTTTCCACTCCATGGTCTGTAGCACACAGACCATCCACTAATAGCGATTCTTTGCATTGTAACAAAAAAGCAGGTAATAAAAATGATAAACTACCACCCTCTATTACCCACTAAGTAAACACTAAATAATTACGATTTTAATTTACGATCTATCAATAACGTTCCGTCAGACTGATAGAAAAGTGCATGTCTCTCTCCTGCCTTTTCTACAACAATTTTAAACACTTTAAAATTGTCGGTATCTTTTTCTCTTAATATTTCTTCTCTTTCTTTTGTAATCAACCAGCTTTTGTAAATACCTTTGTTTATCGCGTCTGAAACTGCTTTAGGCAAATCCCTTTGCATGCCCTTGTGGGTTGCGATTTTCTTACCATTTTTAGAATAAATTACTTTATACGGAGTTTTATCTTTTGTAAATTCAACGATATAATATTCCGGATATTCACCACCCATTAAATAAGGATCATAACCATACCAATCTGATTCATTAGAAAAAGCAGGGTAGCCATACCAACCATAATAATCCGTCATTGGATATTCGATTATATAAGTTTCTGTTACCACCTTAGGGACTTTAACCACATCTAGTTTAGCCGGTTTTTTACCCTGACCAAACGATTCCACCGCTAAGAAGCTAAGAAAAATACATCCCATTATTATTTTAATACTTATTGATTTCATATTTTTTTTATTTAAGTTTAATTTATAAACAAATGTAGAATACTAAATCAACGGTCTATTACAGAACTAAAGCAATATGTTACATAATTCCTATGTTACGAAAATTAAAAAAACTCAATCAAAATATCAATCTATGCAATCATAGGTTCGGACAAAAAATAATAAACAACAGTTTTAATTATTTTAAAATATTACCTATATTGAAATATAAATATCTATCGAAAGAGTAGCTATAAATGAAAAGATACAGCCCTTCTATTGAAAACAGGAGTACAAGTGAGTTAATGACGATTGCTTTGGGAGATACATCAACCCATGAGGCAGATATGATTGAAAGTGCTAAAACCGAACTTACCAAAAGAGACATTTCTAAAACTGATCTTAACTCCTTTCATAAAAATTACAAAATACAAACAGATAAAAAGGAAGCTCAACTCGTTGAAAATAAAAAAACGGCAGGTTTTTCTTTTTGGGAAGTAATAGAGATCATTCATTTTTTTCCTATTCTTATAATTAAATATTTTATTTATAAAAAGAAGGGGTATGAAAATAAAGCGAGAATGTCATTGCTTATATTAAGGGTAGTTGGACTCATAGTACTTTTCATATCTGGCCTATTGATTATCTCTCTTAACAAAAATTAAACAACACAGCCACTATCCAATGAACAACCAAACTAAAAACGAAGCTTTAATGGATGCCGTTTCATATCATGATTTAAAGGCTGTGGAATATTGTTTAGAAATTGGAGCCAATCCAAATTACACCCACTATAAAGACGAAGAAGAACCCAACGGCTATATTCAACCTACTACACCATTGCGGTTGGTTATGTTTTGTATTTCAGATAATTTATTAGAAGAAGAAGATCTGAGACAATTCGCAGAAATTGCTTCGATTTTAATAAAGCATGGAGCAGACCCAAAACCTGCCATGCAGATGGCCGAATCCCGGTATGGGAAATATGATCCTACTGCTGAAAAGAACCAATTTATGGATGTTTGGAGCATAGTTGCAAATGCAAAATAAAAAAAAACATAAATATATGATCAAAACAATTCTATCTATTTTCTTTATTATTACCTTCAACTCTATTTTTGCCCAAACAGATTCTGCTCTGGTAATTATCAAAGAGGTAAAAGCCCGTTTGGATACTGGAGCCAATTTCTGCGAAATGGCAAGACTTTACTCTGAAGACACTCAGACAATAGCCAATTGTGGAGATATTGGAGCCTGGGGGAAAGGAGATCTCATGCGTGGCTACGAAGACGCGATGGTAAAATTAA
>JANYCO010000563.1 GCA_025360235.1 Cytophagales bacterium | reverse complement strand
CTGATGCTCTTACCGATCTAACCAAAGCGGAGACCAACGAAGATTACAAAAACCTCGTTCCACACATGATCACCAATGTATATTACCGTCAGGGCAGATACGATGACGTTATTACTTATGGTGAGAAAGCTTTGTTGAATCCATCAGTACAAATAAAATCAGAAATAAGTCTGATGGTGGCAGATGCCTGGTATTTCAAAAAGGATTACAAAAAAGCACTTGAAAATTTTGAAAAATATTTGAGTGAAGATAAAGGAAGTTCTTCCAGAGAAATTCTATATAGGATCGGATACTCGCAATACAAAAACGATAAGTTTGCAGACGCTGTAACTACTTTTAAAAATATAGCTTCCAATACGGATACCTTAGGACAATCTTCCGCTTTTTATCTAGGACATTCTTATTTGAAAACAAATGCAAAAGAATTTGCCCTTACTTCATTTGATCAGGCGAGGAGTCTGGATTTCAACAAAAAAACTAAAGAAGAAGCCTTGTTCTATTTCGGAAAGGTCAACTATGATCTGATGCGCTATCATGATGCAATAGCTCCTTTGAAAGAATATATTGCCACTTATCCTCAAAGCAACCGATTTGAAGAAGCCAATGAACTTCTAAACGAAGCATTCCTCAAAACTAATAATTATGCAGAAGGGATTGCTCATATAGAAGGGTTAAAGAACAGGAGTACCCGCACAAATGAGGCATACCAGAAGCATTCATATTATAGAGGAACTGAATTGTTTAATGCCGGCCAATACAGTGAGGCGAAAAAGATGTTTAGCAAGTCCATGTTGTTTACTTTTGACAGGGATATATACGTTGCTTCCGCTTTTTGGAAGGCGGAAGTCTATTCCATTAATAAAGAATACGACGATGCAATTAATGCTTACGCAGTTGTCTTTGAAAAAACAGGTGATGATGATAATGAGTATCATTTAAAATCCAGGTATGGGATTGGTTATGCTTATTATAACAACAAAAAATATGATAAGTCATTAACACATTTTAGAGCGTATGCAAAAAAATTGGAAAATGCTTCGGATAAACTTTTTTATAATGATGCCCTACTTAGAATTGCAGATCTTTATTATGTAGATAAGAAATATTCGGAAGCATTAAAATATTATGATCTTTCAATAAAGGGGCTTACCAATGATATCGATTATGCGTATTATCAAAAAGGTATTGTTCAGGTGTATGAAGATAAGCTTTCTGAAGCAAAAAGTAGTTTTGAAACTGTTATTACGAAATATCCGAATTCACTTTATTACGAAGGAGCAATTTATCAAAAAGCACAACTTGATTACCGTAATGATGATCTGAATACTGCAGTGGCTGGGTTTTCCAAACTTATTGGAGCAAAATTGAACAATCATCCTTACGAACCAAATGCATTATTAAAACGAGCTGTTATTTATAACAGTCAAAAGAAATACGAAGCGGCACTGGTTGATTATAATATGTTGTTGGATAAATATTACAATCTGCCAATTCATGAAGATGCATTATTAGGAGCTAAAGAAACCTATGCTGCTCTTGATAAAAGCGATGAGTTTGTCGAAAGATTAAATGAATTTAATGAAAAAAATCCGGAGAGTGCTTTGTTGGATGAGTTAGGGTATGAGTCTGCGAAAGACTTATACGATGATGGGAAATACAAACAAGCAGCAACTCTTTTTGAGAATTATCTAAACAAATATCCTCAAAGTGCCAATGTCTCTGATGGAAAGTATTTTTTGGCAGAATCTTATTTGCAGATCGGAGAAATAGATAAGGCTTCTAAACGATTTTCGGAAGTCGTGGATGAAAAGAAAAGTTCCTATGTAACAAAGTCTCTACAGCGGCTGGCTGATTTAAACTTTAAAAATAAAAACTTCACTGCAGCTAAAGGTTATTATTTGTTATTTAATGCCAATTCAAAAAGTAAAAAGGAAAAAAGCAGTGCTTTAATGGGTTTGACAGAAACGTATTATATGCTTGTTAATTTCGATTCTACAGATTATTACGCCAAGGAGGTTCTGAAAAGTGGAAATGTCAATATTAATGCTGAATCCAAGGCCAATCTTTATTTGGGCCGAGCAGCATACAATAAAGGTGAATATGAAAAGGCAACAGAGTATTTTAAGAATATTATCAAATACAACAACGAAGTAATGTCTGCCGAAGCGCAGTACTGTATCGCTGATATTCAATACAAACAAAAGAAGTATAAAGAATCTACCGAAAGTCTTTATTACCTCAATAATAATTTCTCATCTGATGAATTATGGTTGGGTAAATCTTACCTGCTTATTGCGGAAAATTTAGTTGCCCTCAATGAATTATTTCAAGCCAAAGCAACTTTAAAGTCGATCATTACCAATTCCAAAAATAAGGAAATTGTAAAAATGGCACAAGACAGACTGGATGCATTGAAAGGCCAGGGAAAGGAGGAGGGTAATGAATAATTATAAATGGTTAATGGTTAACGTTAAATTATTAATGTTGAACTTTAAGTTTAATCAAAACTCAGCATTCAAAATTCAACATTTAAAATTTTTCCTAACCAACGTTTTTATTATAACAACATTCGTTGCTTTTGCGCAGGACGAACTCAATGGCACTATAGATATTGGCAAGGGCGCGAAAATTGAATTAGGTACTGCGAATAGAAATTTTGAAAAAATAGATA
>JANYCO010000540.1 GCA_025360235.1 Cytophagales bacterium | reverse complement strand
GGCAGTGGGCTTCATAGCCTTCTGCGTTTGAAAAAGTAACAGTATTTAACATTACCAGTTTTTCCATATATTCTTTCAGAGAGGAAGTATATAGTTTTGGAAGTTCGTAAGGAGCAATTCCAATAAATTCATTTTCTCTTAATTTGTCAGGGTCTATCTGATTGTTACGATAGATAATATATGCCTCTTCAAACACTGGTGCACGATCGGGGAGAAGCGTGTTATCGAGTGAATGTTTCGTGAAAAAATTATTTAATTCATAAAATCCTTTGTTGTTTTTAGCTATGCCAATGTAGAGAAGGTTGCCTTCTTTAGTACGAAATTCTATTCCTAGTACTGGTCGAACATTCATACTATTGCATTCTCTTACAAAATCGTACGCACAAGAAGTATTGTTGATATCAGTTAGAACCAGGCAGTCGATATTTTTTTCCACTGCAGATTTTACAAGCCCTTCAGGAGAGAGCGTGCCGTATCGGAGACTATGGTAGCTGTGGCAGTTTAGGTACATCTTATCTGATTTTAATCGCGCTTACCGCTCTTTTTATGGCTACTGCTCCGTATTTACTTTTTATTTTGTCCATTGCCTCATAGAGCCGCACCGATTCGGCGGTGTCTTCAAATAAATTTATCTGGGGATTTCCGTAAACCAAATGGCTGTATCGGATTCCGACCATTCTTACCAATACCCTTTTGTCGTAAAGTTTGTCGAAGATCTGTTTTGCTAAGTCAATCAATGTAGAATCACTGGCGGTAAGCGTAATTTTCTTTTGTTGGGTAAAGGTGTTGAAATCGGAATACCGCACTTTCACAGTAATACACCCCGTGAGCCGTTGACTTTTCCGGAGTTCAAAAGCGAGTTCTTCCGATTGTTTTACAAGCAGTGCTTTTAGAAAATTGATATCAGTAGTATCTGAATTGAAAGTGCTTTCCGTAGAGATTGATTTTTGTTCGTCGTAAGGTTCTACCGGAGAATCATCGATGGCGTTGGCTTTTTCCCAAATGAGTTTTCCGTTTTTGCCAAATTCTTTTTGTAGTAGCTGAACAGGAATTTCACGAAGTGTTTTTATTGTTTTTACACCCATGCTATACAGATGTGCAGCCGTCTCTTCGCCTACGCCTGGAATTTTTTGAATGGACATTGGAGCGATAAATTCTCGCTCGGTGCCCCTTGGTATTTGTAGCTGTCCGTTGGGCTTAGCTTTGCTGGTGCCCATTTTCGAAACCAGTTTGTTTACCGATAGTCCGAATGAGATGGGTAGTCCTGTTTCTTTGATTACTTTCGCTCTTGTTTCGGAAGCCCATTTATAACAACCGAAAAATTTTTCCATTCCGGTAAGGTCCACATAAAATTCATCGATGGATCTTTTTTCATAAACAGGAGAGCGGCCGGAGATAATTTCAGAAACAATAGAGGAGTGGTGGCTATAACTTTCCATATCACCACTTACAACAATAGCTTCGGGACAAAGTTTTTTCGCCATCCGCATTGGCATGGCAGAATGTACGCCGAACTTTCTGGTTTCATAACTGCAGGAAGCAACTACACCTCTCGCACTATTTCCACCTACGATAAGTGGTTTGCCTATAAATGCAGGATTTTTCAGTCGTTCCACCGAAACAAAGAAAGAATCCAAATCCATATGTAAGACAGCCCGTGTATCCATAAGGATTAAATTTACTAAAATAATTAGTAAATACTAAAAGTGGTGACATAAATAATGGATGTTTTAAGGTTTTAAGGTTTTAAGGTGTTAAAATTGAGCTTATTACATCTCACTTTGGCATAACATTTAATGTAGTGCTTTACAACCCCAACTTATTCACCAACGACAAAAGTTCCGTCACCTTATTGGTGTTCGTTTTTTCAAAAATATTTCTTCGGTGATTTTTAGCTGTGTTCAAACTAATGCAAAGATGATCGGCGATGGACTGGCTATCCATTCCGTTTTTTAAAAGCTGAATAATTTCTAATTCTCTTTTTGTAAGATGCAGGTCTTCGTTTTTTTCCTTTTTGTATTCTTTCTGAAAAACGGTACTGTAATCATCTTCGTTGGTGGATTTCGAAATGTTCAGCAAGATCTTGTCTGTTTCAATAACATGAATGATCGGTATGATCATTCCAAAATCAACTAATAATTTTCCTTTTTTATTGAAGCCTAGAATTTTAGAAACAATAGACATATTCACATAGGTACCATCTTTTTTTCTAATCCTAAAGTTATAGCTGAATCTGTAGTTTTGACTTTCTTGTTCGGATTCTGGTAAAGTAGACAGGAATTGAGTGATGTCTTTAAATAGTGATTTATCTAAAATTAATGAATCGTCAGGATGGATGAGCAGAGAGATACTTTCAAATCCATCGTTAAGTGTATGGTTATAATTTACCCCAAGATAATTGCAAAAGGAAGGACTTATATATATATACTTGTTGCTGCGGTAGTCATGCATGTAGATATAAGTATTCCACATGGTACAAATTTGCTCGAAGTCTTTATAGCCCTTCACGAGGTCTTTCAAACCATTGGTTTTACCCTTTGATTGATTGGATTGCCATAATTTTACCAGAGTATCGACCATAATAATCGCTTTAGCATAGTAAATGTACTAATAAAAATCGATAAAAAATGACACTTTCGTGCTATTTACTTGTATCTCTATTTCTGCTAAATTTGTATCAGATAATTAGTAAATGCCTGATAAATGAGGTTTAGGGCATAAGTTAAGAAATTATATACTTACGAGATTACTTTTTATTTTTAGGAATGAAGGTCAAAATAGGGTAAAACCTACTTTGATAGAGTATAAAGCTACTATGACAGGCATTTTTAGCTATCACTGAGTCCCCTGTTATAGTAGCTTTTTTTTCGCTTCCAACCCAAACAGGTTTTTTCCGGTCTTAATAACGAAATCTTGCCCGTCTTCCCTTGTGTTTTTTATTTCACCTTCTAAAATTGCCTCTCGTAAAGCAATTTTCAGGTCTCCTACGGTTCTGGAGGGGGATAATTCAAAAAGAGCCATAATATCCTCCCCCGTAAAAACAGGCTGAAAAGTCCGGAGTTCGTCTTTTTCCAGTACTTCTTTCGCCTTTTGCTCTACCTGGTCAAAGTTTTTAAGAAAACGGGCCACCTTGTTATTATCTTTTGAAGTCACATCGGCACGACAAAGTTTCATCAGATCTTCAAAATCATCTCCCGATTCAAAAAGTAATCTTCTGACCGCTGAGTCTGTTACCGTTTCTTTTACCAGGGCAATAGGTCTTAAGTGTAGGCGAACAAGTTTCTCCACTTTTTTCATGTGGTCGTTCAGCGGTAATTTAAGTCGGCGGAAAATACCGGGTACCATGCGGGCGCCTTTATCTTCATGGCCATGAAAGGTCCAGCCTACTTTTTTATTAAATCGCTTGGTGGCAGGTTTTGCAATGTCATGCAGTATGGCAGCCCAGCGCAGCCAGAGGTCATCGGAATTCGGACACACATTGTCCAGCACTTGCAGCGTATGGTAGAAATTGTCTTTGTGTGATTTATTTTCAATAGTCTCTACCCCTTGTAAGGCGCAGAGTTCAGGGAAGATCAATTGTAAAAGTCCAGCCTGAAAAAGAAGTTTAAAACCGTAAGAAGGCTTAGGTGTTAAAATTATTTTATTGAGTTCGGTAGAAATTCGTTCCATAGACACGATAGACAATCGTTCTTTATTTCTGGAGATAGCGTCAAAGGTATCGGGTTCAATGTCGAAATTTAATTGTGTAGCAAATCGTATTGCGCGCATCATGCGCAGTGGGTCATCAGAGAAGGTGATGTCTGGTCCCAGAGGAGTGCGGAGATTTTTTTTCTTCAGATCTTCAATACCTCCAAAGGGATCGATAAGATCGCCATAGTTATTTTTATTTAAACTAATTGCTAAAGCATTAATGGTAAGATCACGTCGGTTCTGGTCGTCTTGTAGGGTGCCGTCTTCAACTATTGGTTTACGGGAATCTCTGTTGTACGATTCTTTTCTTGCGCCTACAAATTCTACTTCCCATTCTTTGTAGCGTAACATCGCTGTTCCGAAATTTTTAAATACGGAAACATGTGTATCTGGGCCTATTGTTTTGGCTACATGTAAAGCCAGTTCAATGCCACTACCCACGCAGACCACATCAATGTCTTTACATGGTCTTTTTAAAATCAGGTCACGTACATAGCCGCCTACCAAATAGGTTTCCAGCCCCAGCCGCGTTGCACTGCTGGCAAGGAGTTCGAAAACGTCGTTGGACTTTAGGTGATCGGAAAAATTCATTAAGGGTATTTAATTTTACTGCAAGGTAGGGAAAAAGGAGGAAAGAAGTAAAGGAGAAGAGGAGGATAAAAGAATAAGAAAACTATTTTTTATCCTTTTATTATTCTCAGATTATGTGTATCTTTGGTAAAACGCAGTGTTTTATGAAAGGCATTTACATAACGGTTCCGGATAATGAGTTCAATTTTTATTTAGCTGTGCTAGAGCGATTCAAAACGGCTACTGTTTTGAAAACGGACGAAATTAAAAGTGCAGATATTGCCATGACTTTGCAGCCATGGCAGATTAAGGAACTAGAACAAATTTTAAAAGAGGAAGAAACAAATCCTCAACCAGGAGTGGATGGTAAACTATTTTTAAATCAAATACGAAAAGAATTGGATGTATAATATTTTTATTAAATCCAAAGCAGCAACACATATTCGAAAAGCGGCTCTTTGGTACGATACACAACAAAAGAGATTAGGATTAACTTTTATAGATGAAGTGGAAAATGCTTTTGAAGCTTTGTCCATCAATCCTTTTTATTCCATAAGATATAAGGATGTTAGAGGGTTTGTTCTTAAGAAATTTCCATTTCTTATTCTTTATAGAGTTGGTGAAAATAAGATAGCGGTTACAATTTTAGCAGTTTTTCATACCTCCCAAAATCCTGAAAAATATCCGCAGTAACTTATTATGTTTGACCTATTAGCAGGCAGGAAGGCGATTTTAATGTTGAACTTTAATCATAGAGTCTATTTGCAATATTGAGTAAAGAAATCTTTAGCTTTATTATACCCTAGTTGAACCGCTTTATTGAAATCTGAACAAGCGCCGTCATTTTGGCTTACTAGAATTTTCGAAAGTCCTCTGTTACAATAGGCCATACCATTGTTAGGATTAAGGTCTATAGCTTTATTATAATCATCGATTGCTTCCTTGAATTTTATCCATTGATATTTCAAATTGCCTCTTTTAGCATATGCTTCTGAATTTTGAGGGTCTATTTCTATTGCGGCTGTGTAATTTGCAAGCGCTTCTTTATAAGCAATAACTCCTACCCCGTTTGCTTTTATGGCTCCTCTGCGATAATAAGCATTAATGTATTGCGAGTTGATTTCGATAGCCTTTGTGTAGTCAGCAATGGCGCCATCTTCATCCTTTAATTTCTCTTTCGAATATCCTCTGTAATAATAAGAGTCTGCGTTACTAGAATCAATCTCAATTGATTTGTTAAAGTCGGCAATAGAGCCATTATAGTCTAATAAGTTTTGCTTAGAGAATCCTCTATTATAATAAGCGTCTGCATAATAGGGGTTAATCTCAATGGCTTTTGAAAAATCTATTATAGCATCTGAATATGCTCCAATATTAATTTTTGAAACACCTCTATCATAATATACTTTAGAATTAGCCGGATTTAAATTTAAGGCTTTGCTGAAATCTATTATAGCTCCCTTTTCATCTTTCAAGTTACCCTTAGAAAGTCCTCTGAAATAATAAACATTTGCATCCATTGAATCTAGTTCGATGGCTCTATTCAAGTCCGTTATTGCTCCTGCATAGTCTTGTATGAAAAATTTTGCAGATCCTCTGTTAGAATATGCATCAGCATAGTTCGGATTTAATTCTATCGATTTACTGAAAGCTGCAATCGATCCTTTATAGTCCTTATTTTTTGTTTTAGCAACTCCTATATTGATATAAGCCATATCTGCATACTTGGTTTCAAATTCTATAGCGCTATTGTAATCCGCTAATGCCCCATCATTATCCAGTAGTTTATCTTTTAATGCGCCTCTGTTATAATAAGCATCTCCGTCTTTAGGATTTAATTCTATAAGCTTATTGTAATCTTCCATGGCTCCATTGTAATCCTTAGTTAAATACTTTGCAATAGCCCTGTTTTTATAAGCCTTGATATGTTTCGAATCCACTTTTATCGCATTGTCGTAATCTGCAATAGCTCCGTAGTAGTCTTCGTTTAGAAATTTTTCATCTCCGCTTTTGTAATATTTTTCAGCTTTTTGAGAATAGCTGATTAATGGAATAAATAAAAAAACGAGAATTAGCTGTCGCATATGTATATTAAAAATATTTTTTT
>JANYCO010000508.1 GCA_025360235.1 Cytophagales bacterium | reverse complement strand
TAAAAATCACCAATGGCTTTCAGTGCCAAAGTAATCCCGGAAACCCATAAAGTATATTGGGCATACGCTTCATGCTGCGCAAATATTTCCATAGCGGCTTTCGGTGCATCCTCTGATGGATCTGCATGAAAAATTGTGCTGGCTGCTAATGCACTAAGAAATGCGCCAAACATAATAAATAACGTTGCCCAGCGAATCTGTTCCCAATCCTTCCAAACTACTACTACTTGAAAAGCAACAGATAGTAGGATTAGCACTATTGGGAAGTGTACTATTAATGGGTGAAAGGAAGGGAAACCAGAAAACATACATATATTATTTAAAAGATAAGCAACAATAACAATATAAGAACCGTCGAATTTATAACAGATAATTTTAAGAATCTAAATTAGTTTCTTAAACTTTCATCAAAAAGATGATTAATTTTATATCTGTTATGGAACTCGTCAAACATCATTAAATCTTCGTCATTTTCAAATTGCGCATCTAGCATGTCATGAAATTTGTGATTGCCCGGATACTGATTTTTCAGATTTTGAGAAGTCAATGGAATTAAATCAGAAGAGAAAGAAGAACTGAAGAAATAATTCGTGATAGTAAATATTCCTTTTTGACCCGAAATAGTTGTAGTTGATGACTGGGAATAAAGAGTAAGTTTATCCTTATTTAATATTTCATATTCATTCTTCTTATAAAAACGATAATTTTTATCATCACACGTTCGATATCCAAATATTTCATTTTTATTATACTTATACATTTTACCTTCGTGAATAACCTTTATATATGGTTTTCCTAAAAAATCATTGAGCTCAATTTTATGTTTTTCTATATTACAATCAATTTTAAGTGTCAATTCATTCTTCTCGAAAGCACTATCGGTTAAAAATATTCCGCTATGAATTGCTTGACCGAAGGTTGGTGTATTTGACAATATTATAAAAAAGATAAATGCAACCTGAAAATTAAAATATAATTTCATCTGAAATACATTATATTAATATTGTTTTGATATTAGTAATGAAACCTACAATTAGCCCTGTAGGTTTCATTATCTAAATTGGCTTATTTCATTTTCATATCTTTCCCTTCCTTTTTCATAGTAAGGCAATGATAGGCACAAGCTCCATATTGTTTGTAGTTTTCATGCACTAATACAACGGTTTCTCCTTTCGAGTTTTTTACTTCGCACGTTCCACTCAAAGGTGGAGATACTGTCCATTTTTCGTCTGGAGTTTTTGCGTAGTGTGATACAAAATTTCCATTCTTCTCTGCCTTTCCAAGTTTTTTACCTGTCTTGGCTTCCACCAAATTTCCTTCACTATCTACATGAGCGATTTTCACACCTGCTGCATCTTTGATAACTCCCTCTTTTGTTACCCAACCCAAATGTTTTCCTTCAGGGGACATCACTTTGCCATCTTTTTCAACAAGACCATATGGATGTTTATAATCCTGAGCATTCGATAACGATATTGCGAATACTATTCCTAGTGTTGCAAGTAAAAATTTTTTGATTGTTTTCATAGACTTTTATTTAAATGGTTATAATATAAGTTGTGGCAAATTGCTTTAATTATTATTTGTAAAGGATGATAAATATTAATCATTAAAATGATTAATCGCATTTTAATGACTGAGAGAGAGCAAATATTATAGAGATTGCTTACTATGTGCCATCCGTACATTTATTCTGTTAATGCTAGATTGAAATGTTTAACGGCGTATTATTTACTTTTATTTGAAAATGAATTACTATGATATAAAGATGCCTTTCTTCAAACCTGAAAGTGTTATAAAATCCAAATAATAAGTTACATCATTCACACTTTTTATCGATAAGTTATGTTTATTATCAAAAAAATACACAAGTAAGAAATAGTTAATCATTTTTTACTTTTAACATGCTTGCATTAATAGCTACAACAATAGTACTAACAGTCATCAAAACAGCGCCTGCCGCAGGACTTAGTAAAACACCTTGCTTATATAGAACACCTGCTGCTAAAGGGAGCGCTACTACATTATAACCTGTTGCCCAAATTAAATTTTGAATCATTTTACGGTACGTGGCTTTACCAAATAAAATCAGACTGACAATATCTTTTGGATTACTATTTACCAAAACAATTCCTGCCGTTTCTGCTGCAATGTCACTTCCAGAGCCTACCGCTATTCCCACATCTGCTTGTGCCAATGCAGGGGCATCATTTACACCATCACCGGTCATCGCGACAAATTCTCCTTTGTTTTGCAGTTCTTTTATTTTTTCTAATTTTTGATGAGGTAGTACTTCGGCAATAAAACTATCCATCCCCAAAGTTTTACTTACACTTGCTGCTACTTTATTGTTATCACCTGTCAGCAATATTGATTTGATATTATTCTCTTTTAAAGTGTTAATTGCTTCTGCTGATTCGGGACGTATCTCATCGGACAAAGCAATATAGCCTGCCAATTCATTATTAATAATTACAAAGACGACCGTTTCTGTATCATTGGTAGTGAAGCCATCAGGTAACTTAATATTATTTTCTTTTAAATAGCCGGGGCTAACCACCAATATCTTTTTACCTTCCACAGTGGCTTCAACACCTTTACCCGTTAGGGCATTGAAATTTTCTGTTGCAGGAATAATGACGGATAAATCTTTTACTTTTTGTAAGATACCAGTAGCAATAGGATGTTCTGATTTTTGCTCCAATGCTGATGCCAAACGAAGAATTTCGTTTTCTTTTAGGTCTTTTTGTAATGAAACGATTTTTGACACTTCAAATTTACCCACGGTAAGCGTACCTGTTTTATCAAATACAATGGTGGTGATTTTCCTTGCGTTTTCAAATGCTGTTCTGTTCTTAATAAGCAAACCATTTTTTGCCGATAAAGCGGTTGATTTTGCTACTACTAAAGGCACTGCTAATCCTAAAGCGTGAGGGCAACAAATTACTATCACTGTAACCATCCTTTCCATAGCAAATGCTATAGATTGCCCCGTTAGATACCAAAATAAAAAGGTAGTTATTCCAGTAACCATTGCGACGAGCGTTAACCATTTTGCAGCGGTATCTGCCAATAACTGGGTTTTAGATTTTGATTTTTGTGCATCGTTTACCAACTTTATTACTTGTGATAGATAAGAATCTTTTCCGGCATGAGATACCGTAACTTTAATAGAGCCGTCTCCATTAATAGAGCCTGCAATCACTTTATCACCTTTCACTTTTTGTACTGGTGTTGATTCACCAGTCAACATAGATTCATTCAAATAACTTTCACCCTCCAGTATTATTCCATCGGCTGCAACTTTTTCGCCTGGCTTTACAAGAATTATATCATTCTCTTTCAGCGAATCAGTTTTTACATCATGAACCATATCTGGCATTACCATGTGAGCATCAGAGGGCATCAACTGTACTAATAACTCCAATTCTTTT
>JANYCO010000479.1 GCA_025360235.1 Cytophagales bacterium | reverse complement strand
GTTGCTGAAGCCAAAAAACTTATAATGGAATCGGAAGTAGATGAGAAAAATTATTCTGCCGAAGACATTATCATAAAGACAAAGAAAGAAGGAGGGAAAACCAGCATTTTTGAATTTTATGATGAAGTGATTGATCGGTTTAGAAAAGCAAATAAAATTGGCAATGCTGACGTGTATCGAGATTCAAAAAAAGCGCTTTATAAATTCAGAGATGGGAAAGACATCTTATTCTTCCATCTTAGTCCAACTATTCTGACTAAGATGGAAGAATATTTATTGGGGCAGAAAGTAAGTGAAAATTCTATTAGTGTGTATCTACGCACGCTTCGGTCTTTATACAATAAAGCTATTTTAGAGGGGTATGCTAAAAAAGAAGATTACCCTTTCAATACATATAAAATAAGCAAGCTTAATACTAAAACAAAAAAGAGAGCTATTACAAAAGATTTAATGCAGAAAATAATTGATGTAAAACTAGACGAAGGAACAATCGAGTGGCATTGTAAAAATTATTTCCTTTTCAGCTATTATAACATGGGTATAAACCTTGTCAATATTGCTCATTTGAAAAATGAAAATATTGAGAATGGAAGATTAAAATATAATCGGATGAAAACGGGAAAGGAATACAATATTAAATTATTAACTCCTGCGCTGGAAATTTTAGAATATTATATAAAGAACCAATTATCGGAATATATTTTCCCTATTCTGAATAATGAAATTCATATTACACCTACCCAGAAGCATAACAGGATAGAAAAGGTAACCAAACGGGTTAACTCAGGACTAAAAGAAATTGCAAAATTATGTAAAATTGATGTACACCTGACAACATACGTAGCCCGACATTCTTGGGCTACCATCTTAAAGAAAAGTGGAGTATCTACTTCGGTTATTAGTGAAGCTATGAAACATGACACAGAAAAAACAACTCAAGTATATCTCGATAGTTTTGAAAACAATATTATAGACGATGCAAATCAGAGGTTGCTAGAATAATCTATTTGAAATTATTTTGATACCTATTAACCCTTCTTTTATAATTCACAATAAAAAAGTCATGTTTAAGGTCTCTTTTATGATGATTTATGTTGTTCCAACCATCGTTTAACCTTTATTCTCCTTCCGCATCACTTAATTCATCATAAATTTATCCCACTTTTTACCGCAGTTTTGGTTCTCTTTATCCTTTTTTTTGCAAATGGAGATTAATACATTGAAATCATAGACATAAGTTTTGGTCTTCGTTTATAATTTAAACGGATGTTTTTGGCTAGCTCACTCGCAAGTATTGGATTTATTTTTTTAACCTGAGACAATCCACTGGCAACCGAAGCATAATAGTAATCACCAGTTCCTTCAAGATTTTCTTCAATGAATTTTTTGAAATATAGTTCAGATTCAGCAGGGAATTCCGTTTTATGTTTTTTAAAGAAATCTAATACCTTAGGCTCGTTTATTTTCTTTACTCGTTTTATTAATACCAATGCCTCTTCTAGTCTATTAGACGTTTCGTAGTACTCAAGAAGTTCATCTGCATTTTCTTTCTCTAATAATTTTTCAAAGAATGCGATTTTTTTAGGTAAAAGAGAAATGATTTTTTTAAGCATCTGTGCGGTTGGACATTTAATAATAGCCTTCTCCGATATTTCTTGCAGTGGTTTCTTTGACTGAAACAGCAGTTCGAGGTATAACATATTTACTGCTGTTGATCCAAATTCATTGGAAGAATTATTAATAAAATCTTCCAGACAATCAATCGCTTCTTCTGTTCTTCCATTGCGTTGGTATAGCTGAGCCAGTTCAGTTAAAATATCTGGGTGCTGATTTTTTATTTTTAACAGAATGGTTTCTTTTTCGGTATCCGTTAAATAGTTACTGATTAACTCGTAAAATTTCATTGTCAAATTTGGAGAAAGTTGTTTATACCCCTTCAATACCATTTCTTTCAGGCTATGCATTTCCTCCTCTCTAAATAGTAGTTGAATATTAACTAAAATGCCAGAAAAAGTATCATAAGATTGCTTAGAAAGTACTTCCTCAAGAGCTTCTATGAATGAATATTTTTTTTCGAGAGGAAGTTGTGTAATAAATTCAACAACAAACCTATCAAAAACATCTGATTGGTAATAATCATTGTAATAACCATCCGCATAAAGGTATCCCTCATCGTGAGCTTTATCTACGGCAGGAATGATGTATAAAATTAGACTTTCAATTTCCTTGTAAATATATTTTTCCAACCCATTTAATTTCTTAATTAGTCTATTTAACTCTACTTCAAAGTCGGGAGCACTATACAACAAATCTGAACCAGGGAAAATACTTTTTATTCTTTTCTCAATTTTTTGAAAACGTTGTAGAGCTTCGTCCTTTCCTGAGAATTTATTTTCAATAACAGTATAAAACGATTTAGGAGCATATTTTTCAACAAGAGAAATCAACTGTTTTTTATTGAGTGATTGTAGGTAGTTTTGTATTATTTCTGTTTTATGCAATCCAGCCTCTAGTTCTATTTTATCCTTGTGATGTTTAGCAAATAAAAGCGTTGCCACTATATGCTTGCAAGGCCCATCAAATAAGCAATTACAATGCCCCCATATAGCATTTTCCTTTAAGGATATTTGTACAGTGTAATTTCTTGTCCCCTTTACGGATGCGGTTATAGAAATATTGTCTGCACCAAATTCGACAGTCTCGACATTTCTGGATTCATAATACCATTTGCCTCTTTGATAAATAGTACTATGAAAATAATCGGATAAGTCATCAACAGTAATAGTATCGAATAATGCCGTTATTTTTCCCTGATTGGTTTCAAATAATCTAAATTCCATTTTTAATCGCTATATTTTGTTGCAAAATAAGGGCGTTGAATGCAGTATATCTGCATTCCCGAATTTATTTTAAAAATGAAAATTAAATTGAGCTATTTTACTGCTGCCACAACGTTTTTCTTAATGTTTCCAATGCTACTTTATGTTTTGTCTCTGACATTTGCTGAAGATTCATCATTTTCCACCGCACAGAAGGAAGATTTGATAGTTCATCTTCATTATTCATTCCAAGTAAACTCCAATTTGGTTCTTTAGCTTTGAAAGATAAAGAAACAGCTTTTCATCTTCTGTCATTGTACCGTTGATTTCTGCAATCAAGCTTTCTCTTGTAGCTTCAAGCTCCTCTAGTGGCACATCTATTTGAGCCATCTGCACAAACTCATTGGCATATATATCCCGAATATCTTTTCGGTGTGGGTTTAAAAGTTCAGACATTGGTCTTTGATGACTAATTAAAAAAATAAGAAAAGTTTTGCGTAAATCTTCTGTTAGACCCTCGTCTTCCAACAAAAATTTAACGTCGAATAAATCTCGTGGATGTTGTCTGTCTAAAGCTGCGCAGAGTTTTCCTGCATACAAATCAGGGAAAGAGGCTACTTGTATTTCAGCATATCCAAATTCTTTTTCTACCTCTTTGCATACTTCCATTCGCTTTTCAGAAAATACCGTTCCTCTGATGACTGGAGATAATTCTATTTTTACACGGATATCATTTTGTTGAACTATCAAACGCAGGGTATCACTTTGTTCATGTGCTTTTTGAACCTTTATTCCAGGGAAGGTTTTATGAATCAAATTACTGAGCCTAGTTAATGCTGTGCGAATGTTTTCCAATGCTATTTCTCTTTCGTCCATTGGTATATACAACAGGTCAATGTCAACCGACAATCTTGGCAATGCTCTATAAAATAAATTAATGGCGGTCCCTCCTTTTAAAGCAAAGCATTTTTCAGTATCGATCAGCGGTAATAGCCTTACTAAAAGTTGGACTTGTTTAGCGTATTCGTTGTTCCTATTCATAAATATTCTGGGACGGTTATTTTGTATTTTTTATTTAATATACCTCCTTTAAAAAGCATTCTGTTTCCTGTACCCATATCTATTTTTTTAGGTTCCAATTTTTGTAGCCATGTATAGTTGTGCCGCTCAGCAAACCAAAAGAACAAACGCCTTACTTTTATATTTCGACATTGTTCCAATAATTTTTGAAGGCTTCTTGGAGAGAGAGAGGTTAACCCCTGCATCAATTGGTCAGCATGCTCAAAACTTATTTTTTGTGGTACTTCCATTAATAGTTCTAAATAAGATCTTTCTTGAGACGATACAACCAAAGCCTCCAATCCTTCTTTCCATGTTTGTAATACAGTAAATTCCTTTAAAGAATTAACATCCTTTATTGAGGTATTACTTCTTTTGTCTTTTGATTTATTGATTCCTAATAATTCATCTTCACTATGACGAACAAAGGTAACATCCGGCAGCATTGCATTTACCCATTGAGGTAATTTTTCACTGCCATACAAATGGATTGTCTTTTTATCTGACATGGATAAGTAATGTGCTAGGCCTTGCATTTCCAGTGCAGTGAGACCACCTACAACAAAAGGCAAATGAAGTATTGACTGCAAAGAAAAAACGATTCCTTGCCAAGTAAGTTTTGAACCGGCCCTTGTATATACACCATTGACAACAGATTTGAGTTGTTCACTTTTTATAAGGTTGTCCAAAGCATGCCGACTTAAACCTTTTTTCATGAGCCATTTTCGTGTTGCAACACCTCCTTCTGGAATCATTTCAAACACTTCCTTTCTTCTTATCGCATTAACAGGCATATTTGAATAAGTCACTATTTACGGCGTTCATCGCCGCAAAATATAAATATAAGTAAATTAAATCATTTATACAAGTTTATATTTGCGGCGTACATTGCCG
>JANYCO010000462.1 GCA_025360235.1 Cytophagales bacterium | reverse complement strand
TAAGGCATTTAGGTGTTGCTTCATGATATCCATATCAGGTTCCCAAACTGAGGAGGTTACATTTTCAATATTTACCATCATTTTTTTACCCAATCCAATTTCACTTCCTACGCCATAACCAATTGCCCAGCGAACGTTATTATCTTTAATCTGAGCACCAGTCTGGAATATGTTGTAAAAGGAACGCACTCCTATTTTGTATGCAATGTTGGCATACAAGGCTTCAGCAGCGAAGATGTCGAGCTTTCTGTAACCACCTTTTCTGACTATGCTTAAGAGTCCAATCGGTACTCCATGGATGGTATCTGCAATATTTATTATTCCTATTTGCATGCCTTTTACTTTTTTAGCAATATTTATAAATCCTGCACCCTGAATTCCTTTTACATCGCCATTGTTTACGTTAGCAAATCCTGCCAGCTGCATTCCATAAAGACTGTCTTGTATTACATTTATGAAACCAGCTCCCTGAAGTCCATGAAAATAACCGCTGTTTACATTACAAAATCCTGCCGCCTGAAGTCCATAGAACGAACCGTTTACAGCGTTTATAAATCCCGCTGCCTGAAGTGCTTTTACCGAGTCGCCGCAAACATTGGCAAATCCTGAGAGTTGGATGCCATCAGTTGTAGTTCTTACTACGTTTGCCATTCCTGCCAATTGGATTCCTTTTACGAAATCTTTTTCTACATTCGCGATGCCACCCAATTCAAGTCCCATAAGGCCTGCAGAATATCCTCCTAATAGATTAAATGAAACGCCATTTACTATTTTACCGCACTCTTGTCCGTTTGTACCAAGAGGACTAATAAACGTAAATTGAAATGGTCGAAATAAATAATCGTCCTTCTTTTCAGTTGTGATGGAATCCTTTTTTTGAGTAGGTAGGATTGAATCTTTAGGTGTTTTATGTTCTGTTGCATTTTTGATTCCATCAAATTCTTGTCTCATCTTTTGCGCCACATAATTGTATTTCATTTCCAATTTATCCATCGTATGATTCCCTTTTCTTCGGAGACTATCTTTCAATACATAGAATCTGGCTTTCAACATTCGTTTTTCAACTTTATATTTTCTGCGTAGATCTTTCTTTGAAGGATTATAATTGTCGTCAATCAATAGTGGTATTTCAATATCTACTTCGTCAGGCATGGTGTCCACAATGAAGTCATTGGTATTGCTTACGATTAATTCTTCCTGACTTATGTCGGGGTTGTATAATGCAGGGACAGGAGTAGCTTCGTTTACAGCGCGGTATTCTTTTGCCGAAGTGTTTATTCGGATTCCTTTTTTAAGTACAATTTGTTCTCCCACCACCTGAAAAGCTACACCAGTCTCATAAAAAAGATCGTTCAGTGCATCTTTAAGCATTACATTTTTTATGTTGATGTTTACTTTTCTTGTTTCGGGAACAATATTGTTTGAATAAGAAAATCTTAGTTGGTATCTTTTATTCAAATCTTTTAAAATAGTTCCGATCTCAACTGCTCTGTATTGTAAAGAAACCTTTTTTTCCAACATAGGAGATTGGGCATAAAGTTTGCCAAATAGGCAAAGCAGTAGCACCATAAGGTTTATGTATGTCCTCATTTTCATATCGTTTAAGTTAATAAATTCTTGATTATTTTTTAGTACATCCTTTGCCGTTGAGGATGATTTTACTGTTTATTATTTTGTAAGAAGAATTCGTGGAGACAGCCAGTACTTCCATTATTTCTTCTAGTTTGGGTTTGTCAAAAGTTCCGGTAAATCTGCAGTCAAGTAAAATTGGGTCGTTGATTTCTATTGTTCTGCTGAAATACTTTTCCAATGTCTCTTTTACCTGGGTCATTGAGGTATTTTCAAAGGTCAATTTTTTATCTTTCCAGGCGATGAAATTAGGGTCTTTAATTTCAGATCTGATAAGATGTGCTTGATTTTTCTCATGGAAGGAATTGTCAAGTTCTCCTCTATAACCTGGGGACAGGATGATTTCATTTTTCTCTGCAAATCTTTTGTCTGCGAATGAAACCCTTCCGGTTACCACTTGTACTACTTCTTTCGATTCTCCCTTTACTGACCTAACAGAAAACGAAGTGCCTAATACCGTTGTCACAGAGCGCACACCTATTACTTCAAATTTTTTGTCAGGAGATTTCCGAACTTCAAAGAAAGCCTCGCCTTCCAGAAAAACTGTTCTTTTATTGGAATTGTAATCAGTGAAATAAGTCAGCTTACTGTTCTTATTAAGGAATACTTCGCTGCTGTCAGGCAGGTAAATCTTCATTTCATTATCGAGCGTTGCAAAGTTTAATGCCTCCGGAGCATTAAAGAGTGTAAATTTCAATATGCCGAATATTCCTACCAGAAGTAGAAAGGCTGCCGCTATTTTAAAGGAGAGCGCTAATCTATTGTTGGAAATGTTTCCATCATTTGAATTTTTGTCTGTTCCGGTTCTGGCTTTTACTTTTAACCAGGCAGTTTCTGTATCAAATTCAGGGATTTCATTTTTCACAACAGTGCGCTTCCAATTTTTAATGGATAGTTCATAGAACAAACGATTTCCTTCCTCCTTGTTGACCCATTCAAGGAGATTGGCTTTTTCTTTTTCTGAGATCTCGCCGCTGAGCTCTTTGGCGATCATCTCAAAATAGAAGTCTTCGTTCGTTATGTTCGTTTTTTCTGCCATTCTAATACTAAGACAAATTTTTTATGCATTACCCCTATGCGGAGTACGAATTATTCTTTGAGATGTCCGATTCCAGATGCAAGATGCTAGAGATCAGATGTCTAAAGAAGCCTTTCCCTAAACACTTTTAGAGCTTTCCCCATTTGATTTTCTACTGTTTTTATAGAAATTTCTAGCGTTTCCGCGATTTCTTTATAACTCAACCCTTCTTGTCGGCTCAATACAAATACTTCTCTACATCCTTCAGGAAGGGTCATCAGTGTATCATTTATTTTTTGTTCCAATTCCCGAGCTTGAATTTCACCTTCAATGTTAGAAGAATAACTGATTTCGGTAGTCATATCCTCAATTGATAATTTTGGATAACGTTTATTTTTCGCAATAATATTGAAAGTAGCATTAATAGCAGCACGATATAAATAAGATTTGAGAGAAGTTTCTATTTTTAGTTCATTTCTTTTTTCCCAGAGTTTTATAAAAACATCTTGCACTGTATCTTCTGTAAGTGCCTTGTCCTTTAATGTACGGAAGATTAATTTACACAGAGGAGCATACCAATTTTTAAAAAGTTCTTCGTAAGAACTTTCATTTAATACAGAGGATTTTTCCGCAGATATTATTTTTTTTAAAAAAGACATTGCCGTTTATTCGTCGGTAAATTACAGAAAAAAATAACTAATTCCACTCACTATCATTCCTAATGCCATTCCGCCTAGTATTTGCGAGGGTTTGTGCGCATTTAAATAAAGCCGGGCGCTTAATAAAAATCCAGCCAAAAGAATTAGGATTAATAAGGGGTAAAATAAAGAAGAGTCTGGAATCTTATTATTCAGGATAGCTAAAATTCCAATCATTCCTGATATGCCAACTGCATGCGCACTTATTTTCCAGAAATTACTTATAAGTGCTATAGTTAAAACAGACATAGTGAGACAGGTCATTACGATCAGGATTGTCTCGTTTAATCTTGGTGTGATTCTTATAAAGTAGATTAGCACAGAATAGAAAGCGCCAATCATTAATAATGGAAAAACTCTTTCTTTAGCATTTTCCATAAAAAAACTTTTTATACTCCAGTTAGCACTTTGGATCATAATATAAAGCGTAAGTAAAAGAAAGGGTAAAAAGAAGGTGGACATGAATATTAATCCAATCAGAAATTTTCTTCCTTCTAAAGTATTTAAAGGAGCTATTGCTAAAGGAGAGCAGTAACCAATAAGAATAAATATATAAGTTGGCAATAATAGAGGGTGGAACACAATGGAGATTCCAAGCGAAAGAACTCTAAACAACCGTACTAATTTTTTTAAATTTGAATATTTTTTCACTCTGGAAAATTATAATTCTTTTCTTAATCTGGCTACCGGTATGTTTAATTGTTCACGATATTTGGCAACCGTTCTTCTCGCTATATTATAGCCTTTCTTATTAAGCATTTCTTCTAATTTTTCATCTGATAATGGTCTCTTCTTGTCTTCAGCTTCTATAATTTCTTTTAAAATATGTTTCACCTCACGGCTACTTACATCTTCTCCTGAATCAGTGGCTATACCCTCAGAGAAAAAATATTTCAATGGATAAATTCCAAAATCAGTTTGTACAGACTTACTATTGGCTACCCTTGAAACAGTAGAGATGTCCATATTTATGTCTGTGGCGATATCTTTTAGAATCATTGGTCTTAACTTACTTTCATCTCCTTCCA
Organism: Cytophagales bacterium; assembly: GCA_025360235.1. Classification (GTDB taxonomy): domain Bacteria; phylum Bacteroidota; class Bacteroidia; order Cytophagales; family Cytophagaceae; genus JANYCO01. The sequence continues at coordinate 1,247 of JANYCO010000462.1, read as the reverse complement.
GAAAGAAATCATACTGATATTTTATAATAGATTCCATGGTGATTAATAAAGTATTCTGACGTTGTTTGATAGCGTCTATGAACCATTTGGCAGAATCTAGTTTTTGTTTTACGAAGGCTACAGCTTCCTTCATTTTTTTATCTTTGTTAGAAGACTTATCGTAGGTCTGAAACATTTCTTTGTAGGAGCGGCTTACTTTTAGTTCAGGAGCATTTCTTGAATTTAGTGTAAGTTCTATTTTTCCATTATTATTGAAAAGAAGAAAATCAGGAATAATGTATTGTGATTTTACATCGTTGCCGGATCCGCCACCTGGCTTCGGATTTAATTTTGTAATGATACCAACAGCTTCTTTTAATTCTTCGTCGCTAATAGAAAGTTTTTTCTGAATTTTGTCGTAATGTTTTTTTGTGAATTCTTCAAAACAGTCGTTGACGATTCTATCAGCAATCAATACTTCAGGATCGGCGATATCTTTTCGTTCTATCTGAAGCGATAAACATTCTTGCAAACTCCTGGCTCCAATACCAGCAGGTTCAAAGCCCTGAACTTTGAACAGGATACTTTCTACTTCATCAGGAGAAGTTTCAATGTTTTGTGAAAAGGCCAGATCATTTACGATCAAATCAAGTTCTCTTCTTATATAACCGTCTTCGTCAATACTTCCTATAAGCTGACGGGCAATCTGGTCTTGTCTATCGTCCAACTTCAAAAAGCCAAGTTGGTTCATTAAAGTGTCCTGCAGTGTGGTCTCCATGACCATTGGACTTTCGCGTTCTTCTTCGTCTTTGTTCGGACCGTCTCCCTGCATTTTATAGCCAGAGATATCGTCATCGCCTACGTATTCTTCGACATTTATATTGTCTCCAAATTCTTCTGTAGAATATTCTTCCGCTTCTTTTTCTTCGTTACCGTAATCGTCTTCAATAGTTTCGCCTGCATTTTCTTCCGATTCTGATTCCGAATCAAATGGGTCATCCAACTCGCCGTCTACATTGATCTCGTCTTTTTCTTCCTCCTCTTTTCCTTCTTCGAGAGCAGGATTTACTTCCAATTCTTCTTCTATACGTGAATCTAATTCTGCCGTAGGAATTTGCAGCAGCTTGATAAATTGTATCTGCTGCGGCGATAATTTCTGCGTCATTATCTGATTTAAGCCCAGTCTCTGCATATAGATTTACTTAATAGTCAGTAGTATATATTGTTTATTACTCTAATTTAAGCATTAATTTAACATTTTTTATGCC
>JANYCO010000442.1 GCA_025360235.1 Cytophagales bacterium | reverse complement strand
GAAAAACCTAAAACTGCTGAAACCGGAACAGATACTACAGAGAAAAAAGATACTCCTGCTGAGTAATTCAGGGATCTTACTTATAATAAAAAAGGAGCTTAATTTAAGCTCCTTTTTTATTATAATGCCTTCTTACATGATTCCATTTAATAGAAAATAAATCAAAGATCATAGGAATAGTGTGACGTAATAAGCTAACACTGGAGCCTCCTTGATTGCGAAGTTTTACAGGGATTCTTTTTATATCGTAATTGCGTTTCATGGCTATGTAAATGGTCTCCACATCAAAAGCAAAGCCGTTGATCCTGCTGACACTAAAGATATCTTGTGCAGCATCTCTTCTGAATCCTTTGATCCCACATTGGGTATCGTTCATTCCTGTTGTAACAAATCTTCCAACAAAAAAGGTGAATACAGTACTGCCGATTTTTCTGGTAAATGGAATGTCGCTAAAATAATTTGAAGCTTCTAATGTTCGGTCGCCTACTGCTAAATGAAATTCTTTTTTATCTAGGTAGTTTAAGATGGTATCAATGGCGTCGTATTCAAATGGGATGTCGCAGTCTGTAAAGAGGATGAATTGCCCTTTAGCTTCCGATATTCCTTTTCTTATGGATGCCCCTTTGCCAAGGTTTTTCTCGTTTTTAAGATATAGACATTGGTTTTTTTCTGCGATAAGCCTTAGCCCCTCACCATTCTTTGAGCCATCATCGATGAGTAGTATTTCGTATGAAAAGGGTTTGGTTTTTAAAAATGAAATGAGCTGCGGCAGTTGTTTTTCTATAACAGCGTTCGAGTTGTAACAAGGTAATAAAAGGCTAAGATAGGTCATTAATCAGATGGCTTTAGAGCCTCCCATTACTTTAAATAATCACGATTGTTTTTAGAAATATATAACGAGTCAGAAAGATACACATTCCTGTGGTAAGGTTTTAGCATTATATGATCAATAATAAATTTGTCTTTATGTTTTAAGTCCGGGTTGTAAAGCGTTAATTTAAGTGTATCATTTCTGTTTTGAAGCGTAACCGAAAATTCTATTAAGGCCCATTCTTTGTTAAATTGTTTGTATGTCCAAAGAGGGTTTGTGGTTTTAGTGAGGTATTGCTTTCCTGTGCTGTCGGTTTGGTTGATTTTTATTATTGATCTTGCATAAACATCTTTTCTGTAATCAAACATCCAAAATGAAATGCTAAATGTTTTGCTTGTGTCAGGGAAAAATAACGTGGAATTATAAATTATTTTATTTTCGTCAGGACCAAACTCTAAAGCTCCAGATCCTTTATAGGCATTGATATTTGGAAGATGGTCAAATGTCAGGAGTTTATAGTAAATCGAGTCTGACGGTTTTGGTGAAGTGATAGCGTATTCGTTTGTTATTTTATTTTTTCTTTCAATGTAAATTTCCTTCAGTGTTTTCGGGTATAATTTTCTGATTTCATAATTTTCGTTTTTGAATAGAAATGTACTTTTATTATAGAGCAAGAGTTCTTCTTCGTTTAATTCTTCCTTGATGCAAATGACTAAGAGTGGTTTATCTTGGATTAGTGGAGGAAGCTCTGGATAGGCGGAGTTGTTGGTTACGAATGAAATATTTTTAAAGGTCTGACTTAGTGAAGTGCGACTTGCAGAAACAGCATATAAGGGAAGGCTGGTTTTAAGAGAAGCGATGTAGGAATAGTTAGTAATTTTTCCATGATTGCCAAAAGTAAAATTTTCAGAGCCAATATGAAAATAAGGAAGCGGGAGTATGGCTTGGTAATCTTTAGGGTTCAATTGGTTGACCCATTGATCTTGAGGAAGGGCGTTTTTACTGTCTTCGAGTTCAGGTATTTTATTTGAAATCATTGGTTCTATTCTAACAAGATTTACGTAAGCTTCCGAAAAAAGCAAAGCGATAGATGCGCAATAAATAATTAGTTTTAAAGGGAGTTGCAATTTTTTTGTCCATTCGAATAATAAATAAAAACCAATACTATTTATTACATAATAAAAGAACCAGGAAAATCTTCCAATACCACGCATTTGTTTTAATGGACCGGAGTATTTTAAAAGGTCTTCATAAAAAATAAATGGGAAGCCAAAAGAGTACGCTAAAGATCCAAGAGAAGCGATAAGCATAATGTCCAGGAATGGATTTCCGGAAAGAATAAATTTCTTTTTTGTAAATAGGTTTTTCGCAGCTAAAATTATCAGGCACGCAAGAATGATAATAGCAGTTAAGCCTACATACGCTCTCCCTTCCCACTCATACTCTACAGGAGTAGCGATCAGGTGTATAAATGGTTCGTACCATTTGTCAGAAGGGTAAAAAATGCTTGTTGGGTTTGCTTTATATACAAGGAATCCCCATGGAAAACTTGTTCGGTCAGTTACGTTGCTTGAGAAAAATAAGATAAGTTGTAAAGTCAAATAGGGAAGGGCTATCTGTATAATAAAATGCAAAATGAGTTTCAATCTTCCTGTATTAATCAATTCTTTTTTTACATATAGAATAAGGAAAAATATACAAGATACTAGTCCTGCAAATCCAAAAAAATAAAGATGTTGTGAGGAAAGGAAGAAAACAAGTGTTCCTATCAGTAAGCTTTTTTTGAAGTCGGGAGACTTATAGAATAAGCTCAATAGGTAAATGTAAGCGGGTAATGCAAACTGAAAGGTGAGCGCTAAGTGTCCGCCCAGCCTGTCGATTTGCGGAGATAAGAATGCAATGCCAACGGCGCAAAATGCACCGTATAACCAATGGACTTTGAGCTGATGGAAAAGCAGGAATATAAATAAAGCGGAAAGCGGTATGGAGAGTAGCATTAATAAGTTTATGATGCCTACCGTCTGATCACTAAGGTCGATAATGGGTTTAAGCAGTTTTAAGCCATTGGTAATACTGGGCATGCAGCCGGTAAAAAATACGCTTTCTCCATAAGGGTAATTGATAGATTGCTGATGAACCAGGGAACTATCGTATTTGGTGTGGTAGATAGCCTGAAAATAGGTCTGTAAGCCGTCTCCTCCCTTTGAAAAATAATAGACGTTAGGATTAAATAGTATTGGGGAAAAGAAGAAAAACAGAATAATAAATGAAAGCAAAAGGGTAGCGGTTATCCCCTTGGTCCTCTCTTTAATCTCAAAATTGTAAAAATGCATAGTTTTCGATTCAAATCCTCTATTATTCAATAAAGCGCTACAATATAATTGATTATTCAATAAGGGACTAGAAAAGGCAGTTCATAGTATTTGAAATATTATAGTGTTTATATATATAATTATAGGTCAAATGGTTTTTTATATATTTTCCCACATAGTACTTTAATTTCCGTCTCTTTTTCTAATTTTGCACAATTTGTACATAGAAAAGATATCAGTTAAAAGGTAATAAAGATAAACTTATTATGAAATTCAATACACGAAAAGAAGCTTATTTAGTACTAGAAGATGGCACCTCTATGAAAGGTACTGCAGTGGGCAAGATTGGTACAACTACCGGCGAAATATGTTTTAATACCGGAATGACTGGTTATCAGGAAATTTATACGGATCCGTCTTATTACAATCAGATCATTATTAATACAACTGCGCATATTGGTAATTACGGTACTGTTGAAAGAGAACAAGAATCAGGAGCTGTAAAATTTAGCGGATTGGTTTGCAAAACTTTTTCAGATATTACTTCCAGACACGATTCCGACTCATCGCTTCAGGATTATTTTCTGAAACAAAATATAGTTGGAATTGCAGATATCGACACACGCCAACTGGTGCGCCATGTAAGAAGTAAAGGTGTGATGAATGCAATCATATCTTCTGAAATCCTTGACGTAGAAAAATTAAAAGCAGAATTAAAAAAGGTGCCTTCTATGAAAGGACTTGAACTTTCCAGTCAGGTGAGTACAAAAGAGCCTTATTTTGTGGGTGATGAAAAAGCAGCATTGAAAGTGGCGGTGCTTGATCTTGGTATAAAAACAAGTATCCTTACCAATATTGCTTCAAGAAATTGTTACTGTAAAGTATTTCCTGCAAAAACTACTTTTGCGGAAATGCAGAAGTGGAATCCTAATGGTTATTTTATTTCCAATGGCCCCGGAGACCCAGCAGTGATGGCTTATGCG
>JANYCO010000410.1 GCA_025360235.1 Cytophagales bacterium | reverse complement strand
CAGGCGGATGTACCAGTTGGCAACCTGGTTGTGAATGGAGATTTTGAAAGTGGTAATACCGGATTTTCTTCTACCTATTTATATAAAGATCCAGCCACTGCTGTTCCCCTTACTGCAGCAGAAGCTTATGCAAACGGATACCCTACGAGGCAAAGTTTGAATCTGGGCAACGGTGCTTATACCATAAATGATTATGTGTTCTGGCCAGGATGGAACGCCTGGGTGCAATGTAAGGGTAGGGGAGGTGTAGGTAAATTTTTGTATACGGATGCTGCTACCACTGCAGGTAGTTATATCTGGGAACAAACGGTGAATGTTGTTGCCGGTAAAACCTATCAGTTTTCGGCATGGGTAACAAACATTGACACCAATGGAGTAACAAATCCTGCATCGAATCCATTACCACAAGCTAATATTTTTATTAATGGTACACCCTTGTTCAGTCCTGTCATTCCAATCAGCGCCACTACTTGCCTTTGGCAAAATGTAACGCAGTCCTGGACAGCAACTACAACAGGACCTGTTACGCTGAGGGTGGATGAAATTTCAAAAGTGAATTTTGGGAATGATTTTGCCATCGATGATATTTCTTTTGGTACACCAGGCACTCAAACGGATACAGTATCAGTAACGGTGATAAACTGCGCTCCATTGCCGGTAACTTTTTTATTTGCTGACATTATTAAATCAGGAAGTTCCAGCACCATCATCTGGCAAACTACCAATGAACAAAATGCTACCAACTATGAAATAGAACGCTCTGACGATGGAGGAAATAGTTTTTATTTATTAGGAAAAGTAAAAGCAACTAATCATGTGGGGTTGAGTTCCTATTCCTTTAAAGACGATTTGGATAAAAGTGGAACGGTCTATTATAGAATCCGTCAGATGGATACAGATGGTGAGATCCAGTATTCAAGATTACTTAGTACCACCTCAGACGAAGCTGCAGTTATTTTTATTTATCCTAATCCTTCACATAGTTCTTTTACAATAATGGGAAGTAGTTTGAATCCGCTTCAGTATCTCCGAATATACAATGCGTTGGGGGAGATAGTTGCTGAATATACTTTCTCAGGAGAGGCTTCCATATCGGTAGGTGATGAGCTTAGATCAGGGGTATATGTAGCAGAAGTGCATACCAGCAAGAAGGTAAGCCGTCATAAATTGATAAAAGAGTAGTTTGATCTGAACCGTCGTTTTTGTCTTCACAAACGACTTGTTAATAAGATTTTATTTTAATCTATACTGATGTGCCTAATTGACACAACTAAATTAATTTGAAATGTATTGAAATAGGACTATATGCAAGAAAAACTGGAAATTATCCTATTGTTAATGCGCCTAGAAATATTATATAAATAACTATAAATCAATTAGTTGAAGTATTGTTAGTTGTTTTTTTTCTGTATAATGGGAAGAAATTTAACAAAGGGATTGTACCGGAAATCCTGATCATAAAATTATACATTCAAAGCTATGCTAAAAATAAATAGTTTAAGGCGGATCATCTCAGGAGCTGTACTAATGCATTTATTTTCATATGCCACAGGGCAAATATGTCCCGTTCCAAGCACAGTAAATCTTATTGCTAATGGGAACTTTGAATCTTGTGTTAAAGGTGTACCTGCTACCGATGGATTTTCCACAGATTATACTTATACAGGTTTGACTACCTGCCCTGGAGGAGAAAATTCTGCGACAATAAGCACCTATACGGTTACCACGAATGCTAATGCTTTAAATAGTGCTTACGGCAATCCTACCGGAACACCTGGCTCTGGCAATCCTACCCCTAATCATTATCTGCTTGTAGATGTTGATGGCGATATTACAAAATCAACCTACAATACGACTGTCAACGTAGTTGCAGGGACGACTTATTTTTTCTCCGCCTGGATGGCAGATATTAATAGCGGCTTTGCCAATCCACCGATTCTGGAATTTTTGATAAATGGGGTTCAGGTAGGAAGTACTGTGAATGTAAACCCTTCAGGTAACAGCCATGACTGGCAGCAATTTTATGTATTGTGGAATTCGCCTGTTACAGGAAGCATTAACATCAGCATTAGGAATGACAGGCCTACATCAGCAGGAAATGACCTTGCTTTGGATAATATAAGTTTTACATCAAGCTGTGCTTATTTGCAAAATTCGAATACAATAGGGAAAACAAGTACCCTGATCGATACGCTATATACCTGTAATGTCGCTTATCCCTATACCCTGAATCCCTTGCTAGGAGCGGGTTATAATCTTCAATGGAAAAATAGTGTCGGAACCGTTTTAGGTTTGGGTAGCACTTATACTTTTGCTTCAGCTCCTGCGACGGGAAAATATTATTTATGTTATGATACCATTAGTGGATGCCCACGTGCTGATTCTGTTATTGTAGTAAATTCTTTAAAAGTCAATATCAAACCGGATCAGATTTTATGTCCTCCGGTTAATTTTATTATTAATCCCGGATTGACAGCAGCGGGTATCAATTATGAATGGAGACTCAATGGTACTACCGTTGCCAATAGCACCGCCGCTACTACTTATCAGGCCACGCAGGTAGGGACTTATATGCTTATTGTTACAAAAGCCGGATGTACTAGCTCAACTTCTCAGATGGTCATTAGTAGTCCTGTTGTTACTTTGCAGGGAACAGCAAGTTGTTCAGGAGGAAATTATCAGTTCAATGCTACTGCCGGAACGTACACTACTATCAGTGGAGTTTCAAAAGTTGGCTGGTATAACGTACCTAGTGGAGGATCTCCAATTAACAGTAGTGGAATTTCTGCTACGGTAACAGCTTCTGGTCTTGTTGCAGTTCCGGGTTGTTCTCCTGGAGGGCTGTATGCAGAAGATTTAAATAGTTTTTCTACTACACTTGGCCCTGCCAATCCACCATGTGCAACAAGTGCTATTACAGGAGCCAACGCAGGGGCGATTGAACTTATCGTATATTCTACTGTTACATTGAATTCATTAAAAATAGAACAAAAAAATTATTCAACAGGAGGTAATGCTACTTATACGGTTGAGATTAGGAATAACAGCGTAGCCGGTGGACCCTATTCAAGTGTTTGTGGTTGCACCACAGATGGTCCGGGAACATTGATTGCAGCAGCAAGCGGACCTACGCTTACAGTCCCACTCACCACTACTGCAACAGTAAGAACGTTAGCGGTAGGCCCGTCCGGAAATGGATATACGTTGACAGGGACACCAACCGGAACAAAATATTGGATTACAATTTCAGGCAGTGAGTTTGACTATTTTAGTTGCGGAACATCCTACCCAATTTCAAATAGCCCTGTTCCCGGGATCGTTCAATTCAACAGACAGCTCGTCTATGGAGGAGAGTCTACGCAGATGGAAGCTTTTAATTTACAATTTACTTCAGGAACACCTAACCCATGCAATCGCATCTGGGTTTGCGCACCTAGCTGCGGGCTACCTGTTACGTTTTTGTATGTGCAGGGTACGAATGAAAATTCAGAGAATGGAATTGTATGGGCTACTGCATCAGAGGTAAACAACGATTGTTTTATAATTGAAAGAAGTTTGGACGGTATTAATTTTACTTCCATTGGAAAAGTAAAAGGAATAGGAACAATTTCTTCTACACAGACCTACTCCTTTATTGATCAGCAATCTCCCGACCTAGGTTATTATCGTTTAAAGCAACTGGATCTTGATTCCAATTATTTTTATAGTGAAATAATAACGATCAAAAATACGCAGACGGATTTTCAGATTTATCCAAACCCAAATCAGGGAACATTTCATGTAAGGGTTGAAAGTGCCTATCAATCCTATGGTATGGAGATTATAAATCTGGAAGGGAAGTCGGTGTATTTAACATCAGGGAAAGAGGTGTACGAGGAATTTGAAATAAAGGAATTGCCAAAGGGTATTTATTTTGTACAGCTTAAAGTAAAAGATAAAATACTAACGAAAAAACTATGTATCTATTAATCCGTGTCTGGTGAGACACCAGCCACGGATTAAAATTATAGCATTTATTTTTGGAGCTTTAAGCATATAAACTTAATTTGACATCATTGTCTAAACAAAATTGTCCTATTCGCTCAATCCAAAATTTTATTTGTTATATTAAGTACAAACGGAAATTCACATTGAATACCTTCAGGTTTTTAACCTTATTACTTATTTATCTTACAGTTTACCAAAAGGTATTAGCTGTGGCAGATACTCTTGTCCTGAAAAATCCTAATACAGACTATTCCACCTATCATATTAAAAGCAGCTTTCTGGAGGTGTATCGGGATACAACAAATTTAAGGACGGTAAATGATGTTACGTCTTTGAAGTTTGATCCGTTGGGTTCGATGGAAAAAAAATATAAGGGTACTTATTGGATAAAAGTTACAATCAGAAATGAATCGATGTCGGATATCCGCTGGATGATCCTTCAGGGAGATCCTCACGTGGGAATATTTGAGATGTATGTCCCAGATGTAAAGGGAAACTATGTTCTATTCAACAAAGGAGGAAGCGAAGTTCCATTTAATGTGCGGAAGTATTTGTCCAACAGTATAGCCTCTGAGCTGCCCATTGATAGTGGGAAAGTAAAAACGATTTATCTCCGTTATCAGTCTGACATTTACTTTGCCTATAAACTATTAGTACACACCACAAATTTCTATACGTATTATTCTCTTTCGGAATATTTCTTTTTGGGTCTTTATTACGGGATCTTAATTATAATGATCCTCTACAATTTTTCCATTTATCTATCCGTTAGAGATAAAATTTATATTTTTTATGTTTTATATGTAATAAGTATTTTTATTTTTAATACTACCAACGACACGATGGGCTTTCAGTTTTTATGGCCTGGTGTTCCTCTCTTGAATTATTATACTTACTACTTTGGCCATCTGTTACTTGTTGTTTGTATCCTCTTGTATTCAAATAGTTTTTTAGCTCTGAGAAAGCAACTCCCTTCTTATTTTAAAATAATTGTTATATCGATAGTAGTATATATCCTCCAATTTATACTGGAACATAATTTTTTTGGAACATCGATATTTTATTTTACCCTTATCATTCCTATTCTACTCATTTACATTGCAGCTATTATAATTTTCAGACAAGGCTATAAACCAGCTAAATTTTTTATTGCAGGTTTTTCAGCCGTATTGATTGGTTTGATTTTGTTTACTCTAATGGAAAGAGGAATTGTAG
>JANYCO010000291.1 GCA_025360235.1 Cytophagales bacterium | reverse complement strand
CCTGAAAACCTACTACCAGGTTTCTGGGTTCTCGCTCACCAGTTACTGAAACCGCAGGAAAATGGGTCAGATCCTTAGTAGCTCCATATTTATTTTCGATGGTATTAGTTGCTTCCAGATTGTCCAGCTTTATTCTCACAGGCTCTGAAGCCGCCTCATAATCCTTGGCGGGATCTGTATTAGTGGTAATATAATTTAGTTCATGACGATCGTCGGTCGTATGTTCTCCATAGGTTTTAAAATAAGCCGGTTCATACAAATCATTCCCTGCTTGGGAAGGTTCAAAATTATAACCGCCACTTTTATCCCAACGGCCTGATTCTGCCTTTGAATAATTCACACTGGCATCGCCACCAATCTCAAAAAGATTCCCAACACCAATTTCTAACCCAATAGACCCACCGAAGGTCTCCGTTAATGTTTTAGGATCATGCACTACTCCAACATCGTTTCTGAAAGCTCTGTACATCCCTCCGATTCCCTGCCCTGTAACCGAATAAATATCATAGGTCAAACTTGGGATAGCAAGGTTAGGGCTGGTCTTACGAACCATCCCATCTTTTTCCCTATTGAAATCCAATAGTGCATCTGAATCCTCTGGTGCATTCTGTAAATTATAATATCCGTAAGCACTAGTGGCAACATCACGATTATCGTTCTCAAGATTTTGAGTGTTGTAAAATCCGTTGATGTAACCACTTAAAAATACTACCGCCACTTCTCCTCCAATTTTAAATTGAGTGGTAAAATTTTTACCCGTCATTGGCATACTCACGGAAGGAGCGTATCCAATTCCATGAATGGACAATGTGGAAGAACCTCCGATGGAGGCCGAACTATGGTTTCCTATGGACATCGCCTTTTTTTTATTAGTTCCTGATACCGTTCCATTCACTAATTTATCTTTGGCACTAGCTGTAAAGCCCATTGAAACATTGGCTCCTGACTTTGAGTTAAATCCAAGACCAAGGGTAAACTTGTTTTTATTATTATCACCTTCATCAGAGATAGAAAGGCTAGCGTTCACTCCTACACCCTCCTGTGAATCCATTTTCACATCTAATCCGATTCCAGCTGACGGACCCGATGTATTTCCTTTCTGAGTAACTGAAATACCCTGGTCTATTGAATACCCAACACCTTTATAATTGTTGTAATAAACGGACGTTCCTAAATTCAACCCTATTCCCACTTCAGAAGCCCCGCCAGCAATTTCCACTCCTCCTCCAAAACCAACTCCATAAGTGATATTAGGTTTTATGTGTTGAATTGTATGTACCTGGTCACCGTCGTACTCATCAGGAAGTCCTCTCATCTGACGGTTAATGGCTCCGGGATTTATATTCCACCCAAGCCCTGTCCAGCTGGATTCCTGATCCATGGAGGCTTGAGAGTTATAATGAAGATTAAATGGATAGCCTCCATTGGGTCCTGGCACTTCAAACAATGGGATATTGTAGGTAAAATCTCCGGTAAATAAATCAACCATTTCAGTAGTCCCTACTGGCTCAAATGACTGAACTTCTGGTTGACTTGGCCCAGAGGTTAATGCGTAGGAAACCGTCGGGAATATTACTTGAGTAATTATTGTCACAACAAGAAATATTGCCGTTGTTCTGAAGAAATTGTATTTAAAACCTTTTTTCATATACTTAATTCTGGTAACTCTTGAAGAAGCTCTTTATTAAATTTTATCTTAACTATTCCTGATTCCAAAAACTTACTATCAATTACTAATGTTTTATCTGATGCTGTTTTCGACTTTTTAAATCCAAGTACAAATGTCCTTATTCCTTTTAAGTCATAGGACTTTTCAAAATGATATAGTATACAATCTTTTAGTTCACCATTCTCTTCCAGTTTTATTTCCTTTTGAAACTCGAATGACAGATAATACAACTTCTGATAATAATCCGGTTGATCAACACTTGTCTTTTCAAGAAAATCACCTCCGTCTTTTAAACTAATTTTCAGATCAAAATAAACCAAGTCATCTATTTCTTGTACGCGTTTTAAAATTTTATTCTTATCAGTTGTATTTCCCTTAAACTCGTTTACAACTATATACTCCGAAGGCTTTTGTTGAACTTCAAAAACATAATTTCCAATCTCTGTGGTTTTATTTAACCCATTTTCTTTATTCTTAACCCAGGCAACATACTTTTTTGCATCGAGGGACTTTTCTCCACATCCAACCAATGACATTATGAGCATTGAAATTCCCAACCACTTATGTAGCGAGAGATGATTCATTGGATTAATCTCCCGCATATTTCTTATTACTATAAATAATTATTTCATTGGTAACGTCATACAATGAATCAGCATACATAATACTACCATTACCATTTGCACCATAGATAAACATATATCCCTTTTCTTTCCCGAATTTATTTATATGTTGATTGATCTGGGTCCATATTCCTGTATTATAATCTTCAGGTATTGAAAAGTAAAGAAAAGTATAAGTGGTAGTTAGATTTTGAGTTTTAAATGAAGTTTAGTTACCAGATTTTCCTTCTCAGCTTCGTTATTTACATTATTTCTATGTTTGCTGCCAAACTTGTGTCTTTCTCCCTTGATGCCCATGTACTATCTCCCACTTCGTTGCGAGTAGAGTGGTTTAGCCTCGCGTTAAGGAAGAATATTGCAGGTCAGGTTGAGATCTTCGCTGTGTTCTTAAAGGTTCAATCTGAGCTATGGATATTTGAAGGTGCAACTGTTGTAATGCCGCAGAACCTGATCAAAGCCATCATTCTGCATGCCGTGATCCTTCTGGCCGAGACTCCTCATCTTTTCTTATAATTTATCCACAAGTCTATCGACGAAAGACTCAAGCAATTTTTCTTAATGTTGCGAGTACGACCGCAGATAAGCGTTAAGGGTGTGCAGATCGGCAGTGAACTAAAAAGGAAGCGGGGCGTATAACTACAAGGAAGTGGCTATGAATTTGGTGAGATTGTGAAGAAGTGGTTTCATTGATATAAACGGCAGTTATTGATTAATATTATAATCGAGTCAACCCTCGAGGAATATTTCAACTGAAGGGATGTGGGAT
>JANYCO010000290.1 GCA_025360235.1 Cytophagales bacterium | reverse complement strand
CCAAAGAAATTATTTTATTTAATTGTTTGGATTATAGTTGGTGGCGGGTATTTTTAAAATTGATAAACATTCAAAAATACGTTAAAAAATTTCCTCAAAAAGGAGTATTAATTTTAGCTCCTCAATCCTTTCTTTGGCTTGTTTCTAAAGGGATATGTGAGGCTTGGTTTGTTGAGGCGAAGTTAACAGATTTCAAAAATAGAATCTCAAACCTTGATTCTTTCATTAAAGGAGAATCAAAAAGATTTGATTCCATTTTACTTGTGCACTCAGATCCTCCCATAACAAGAAAGAACTACCTGTCCGGGAACATAGGAGACACTGAGCGGATATAACTGCTATCACATTATAATAATTTATAAAGAACTTACTTAAAGTAAGATAGAAAAAAAATCGAAACCTATTGTTATTAGCAAACCAATTCTCTATTTTTGTTTAAACGAATCACTTTAGTGAAAAGAAGCCCTATATACAAATCCATTATTGTTTACACGCTTTTGGCTATGTATCTCCTGAATCCATTCCGCTTTACGCTTCCATATATTGATTATACTATCCATTACCAATACATCTCTAAGGTGCTTTGCGAAAACAAAGACAAGCCCATGATGAATTGCAATGGGAAATGTTATTTGAACAAACAACTGAAGCAATCTTCTAATCAGGAAGCCCAAAACAATACGAATACATACAAAGTATTACAAGAGGAAATCCAAACTGAAAATTATCAGTATTCTATTCCTTCTTATTATCAGATTCGGAGCATTGCCACTTATTTTTATTCAAAAAATACCCTTGCTGTCTTTTTAAAACAGCCCACACCACCTCCACAATTAGGATAAAATTTTTCAGGCTTTTGCTTGAACTTTCACCCAAACATTCTACCATAATTGTTTGTAGTGAAAGCAACATTGGTTTGTCATATACAAACCAAAATAAATTTATTCTAAAATAAAATCAATTAAAATGAAATCAAAAACACCAGGGATTTTTATCCTTGTCGTGCTGCTCTCATTTATACCTATGGTTTTGAAAGCTCAGGAAAGTAGTTGCAACTATTTCTGTTGCCCTACAGACCGAACTCCATTGGGTATAATGATGAGTCATATTCATAAAAAAGGAGAATGGATGGCTTCCTATCGCTTTATGAATACGAATAGCAATGATAATTTATCCGGAAAAACGAAGATCGGTGACGACATTATCTACCAAAATTATTTAATGAGTCCAAAAAACATGAGCATGAATATGCACATGTTGATGCTCATGTACGGTCTGAGCAACAGGATCACGATAATGGCGATGATGAATTACAATTTGATGTCTATGAACATGTCGATGTTGCCCGGCACAATGCATATGCATGGTAGCGGTACGGAGACTTCTATGTCTTCCACCTCTTCAGGAATCGGAGATACCAAAATAAATATCCTGTATGGCCTTGTAAATAAAGAGCGTCATCATATTTTAGTTAGTGCAGGGGTAAGTCTTCCTACTGGTAGTATTTCTAAAAAAGGAGATCAGAAAAGTATGTATCAGGGTGCAAGACTTCCTTATGTCATGCAAACAGGAACAGGTACTGTTGATTTTTCTCCCGGGATTACCTATTTATTGGAAAGAAAATCATTTACTTGGGGAACACAAGCAACATCTGTTATTCGAAGCAATTATAATTCTTTGGGATATAATAATGGAAACGACTTAACGTTGAACTCCTGGCTAGCTTATCAATGGAGTAAATGGTGCAGTAACGCTCTTCGAATTGAAGGGAATACATCAGGAAAGATAAAAGGGAGAGACGCAACTATGTACAGCGTTATGGAACCTTCTGCAAATACCGGCAACTATGGAGGACAAAAATTGACTACATTTCTTGGATTGAATTTTTATATTAGAAATGGAATCTTAAATAATAACCGCTTGGCAATCGAATATGGAATCCCAGTTTATCGCTTTGTAAATGGCATACAAATGAAGGCTGGAAATACCCTCTGTGTAGGATGGCAAGTTAAATTCTAACCAAATTAAAAATATAAACTTATATAAAAATGAAAGCAAAATATAATTTTAAAATAACAATTTTCCTATTGGCAATTCTATTCTATACTGGTTGTAAAAATAAAAAGAACAATGACCCATCTGAAACGGCAACGGGTAATTTGGCCTTTCACTTTCACACTCTGGTTGAATACACAGAAGTGGCAGATTATAATACAATCTATACCTTGACAAATGGAAGACAAATATCGGTGAGTATAGCTCAGCTTTATATCTCGGGAATACAACTTGTAAAAATGGATGGTACACTTTATGATGTTCCCAACTCTAATGAACTAAAAGTTCAGGAACTGGAGCCTATGTCACTGGGAGCCGTTCCTGCAGGAAATTATAAATCCGTACGCTTCAATGTTGGTCTAAATTCTACTACAAATCATCAAACACCAAAAAATTCAAATCTTACTTTGTACCGTCCTGATATGTGGTTTGGAGCAACCGTGCAACCTGACGGATTTATCTTTATGAACTTTCAAGGCATGATTGACACTTCCGTTGCGGCAAATAACCTTCCTGCTCAAATGCAAAATTTTTGTTATAAAATTGGAACAGATGCTAATATTATAAAGGTTTCTATGCCTGTTGAGAATTATACAGTACTTCCAAATAAAACAGCATATATACACATGTACATTGATTATAACAAGTTGCTTACAGGAGTTCAACTCAACAATAGTACAAATTTAACAGTAGCCACAGCCGCAGATAATTCTTCCGCAATTGCTACTATGATTAAAAATAATATTCCTTCAATGTTTACGTATGAATAATAAGCTTCTTAAATATCGTTGGCTTGTTGTTTTCATTCTGTTGATTTCAGTTATAGTAATCGATCTGTCTTGTACTAAACATGTGGTAGATCCCGTTTGTACTCAAACATTACCGAAAACGATTTCCTTCAGCAAACATATTCTACCAATATTGAACGCCAATTGCAATTCAAGCGATTGTCACAGCGGCAATAGTCCGGCAGGATTTCTTGATCTTAGTTCATCGGTGGCTTATTCAAAACTCATGAAAAAGGGAAGCGGGTATGTGGATACGATTAATCCTTCCAATAGCATCTTATATACACAAATAACTTCTTCGATGCCTCCTTCAGGAAAGATGGACCCCTGCAATATTGATATGATCTTAAAATGGATCGAACAGAAAGCAAAAAATAATTGATCAGACTTTAAAAGGAATACTTGTTAAAAAAAAGTATTCCTTTTATTAAATTTTTCTGTATTCGAAACATAGATTACTTCAAATACAATAAAATTTAGTTTACCATTAAAACAGCGGACTTCCCATCATCCTTACTACTCTCATACTGTGTAGGAGTAGGACTTACCATTGATCCCACAGAAGACATATCACTGAGAAGGATCCCATCTACATTCAATTTATAAAGGTATTTCCCTGGTTTAAGTTTTAGTGTGATCTCAAAAATAGCACTTCCTGGAGATACTGGTTGCATCATATAACGGCTGTCGTTTACATCATCGTTGAAAGAACCTAATACAGTAATTGATTTCACAGAACCAAAAGACTGTACCATAGAAGTAGCATCAAATTGAATTTTCACTGATTTTAAATTTACATCATTCCTTACCATTGGAATTCCAGTAGAAGATAATGCAGTCATCATGTCGGTAAATTCTTGTGCTTTCATTGCCTCCATAAAAAAAGTGTAGGTTTCATTGAAAGTCATAGCAAAGGATTTGTCAAGCATAAGTTTTTCATCCGTTTCACTTACTACAATACCTTTTGCTTTCAAATTTTTTAAGATAATTGTTTTGTTAAGATTAAAATCAGAAATAAGTGCCGCATAGGCTTTGTCTGTTTTTATAAAGGCCTCTTTGAACTCTTTATTTTCGATGATCCGCTCGTAAACTTCTGGGTCGTTTTCTTTTGCATAAATTAAATACTTCAAAATAAAATACCGAAACTCTGCATAGGCGTAATAAGTAGAATAAATATTTTTAAAATAAAGAATCCAGTTGGTAGAGTTCTGTTTTACTTCTGTTTCAAAAAATGGTTTAAGATCAAGAATAGCTTTGGTGCCATGATAGTAGGCATGAAATTCATCTAACAAACCATAAACGCCGTTCACCTGAGTTCCCAGTATGGGGCGGGCAGGGTAGATGTAGTTGGCATAGCGTTCCGTTTGGAACTTCTCATCAATAACATTATTTAATTCTGAAGAAGGAAATATTTTTGTCACCCTTACTGTGATTATATTATTTTTATCTGGTGCAAAACAGAGGAAATTATTGGTACCAATATTTTTAATCCCTTTATCTAAAAGCATTTTATAAGCATAGATAGAAGTGAAATCGTGCGTGGTTTCGTGTACGCCT
This sequence comes from Cytophagales bacterium, assembly GCA_025360235.1. Taxonomy (GTDB): domain Bacteria; phylum Bacteroidota; class Bacteroidia; order Cytophagales; family Cytophagaceae; genus JANYCO01. The sequence continues at coordinate 4,030 of JANYCO010000290.1, read as the reverse complement.
GTATTTATTTCGTTTATAATGTCAGGAAATTGAGTAGCCCTGATATAAGCATTTAAATCATTTCTGTTGGTGAAGGACATTTTACCTCCATGCTCAAAATCAAAAACTCTGGGTGATTTGTCGTCCTGATCGATGATGAAAAAGGATTCCGGTGAATATTTTTTCATTAAATTTTTAACATATGAAACAGGCTGACTGATAGACTGAGCAAACGACCCCATTGCTGATAGTAGCAATATATATGTCATTAGCGTTATTTTCCTGACAAGAGAAATCATAAAATTATTTTTTAGGTAAAGTTCAAATGGTACTGAATATCTATATAATTATTCAATTATGCAACTGCCTGAAGGTATAATAATTAGAGTTGTTACTTTTTGAAAATAAAATATACGGCCAGAACAAGGAAGAGAAAGCCTATAAGATGATTCATTCGCAAGGTTTCATTCTTAAAAAACATAACAGAAAACAAAGTAAAAATAACAAGTGTTATTACTTCCTGAATCACCTTTAACTGCCATAAATTAAACGGTCCGCCGTTCTCAACATAGCCCATTTTATTAGCGGGAACTTGAGCCGTATATTCAAAAAGAGCAATACCCCAACTGACCAGAATAATCATGGGTAATCCTAAACTATTAAACCAGTTGATTTCTTTAAATTTAAGATGACCATACCATGCAAAAGTCATGAAAATATTAGACAAAATAAGCAAAGCTATCGTGTAAAAGGCTTTCATAATTTTATTTCAACTACTCAACTCTCGCAAGTACTACTGCTGTTCTATTGGTAAGGTAAATACTCAGGTAGCGGAATTCATCCGTTTCATGAACAACAGAGTTGTCTACACGACCAAAACCGCCAAACTCTTTATCATCAGAATTTAGTAAAACTTTATACTTACCTGTTTTTTGCACGCGAAATTTGTAACCGAAAATAGAATTACTTACACTAAAGTTGAATGCAAAAATAATATTATTACGTTCAAAAATTACAACTTTATTGGCATCATCCATGTTCAGTTGTTGTGCCGGAAGAGCAGAAAATATATGTTGCTCTTTCATCAGTTTTACCATTGCGCGGTCAAAGTTGTTCATAAACTCGTATTTCAAGTCTTTATTGTCCAGCAACGACCATTGACGACGGGCGTATTTATAACTTTCTCCGTTTCCTACTCTTGGAAAATCTAACCATTCGGGATGGCCAAATTCGTTACCCATAAAATTAAGATAAGATTCTCCTCCTAATGTTATGGTGAAAAAACGAATCAGTTTATGCAAGGCAATACCACGGTCAATCACAAAGTTGTTGTCGTTTTTCATCATGTGAAAATACATCTCTTTGTCCATGAGCCAGAAGGCAAGGGTTTTATCACCTACCAGAGCCTGGTCATGAGATTCGCAATAAGCAATGGTTTTTTCTTTATAACGACGGTTGGTCAGTACCGTCCACATTTCATGAATTTCCCAATCTTCGTCAGATCTTTCTTTCAGAATTTTTATCCAGTAATCAGGAATGCCCATTCCTAATCGGTAATCAAAGCCAACGCCCCCATCCTGAATAGTACGGGTTAGACCTGGCATACCACTTACGTCTTCGGCAATAGTAATTGTGCCGGGTTTTATGATCTGAGCCAGATGGTTTGCCAATTGTAAATAAATAAGAGCATCCCAGTCAACATCGTTTTTAAAATATTTGTCATAGTGATCAAAATTTGTCAGACCTCTGTGATAGTAGAGCATTGAAGTTACCCCATCAAAACGGAATCCGTCAAAATGAAATTCTTCCAACCAGTATTTTACATTGGAAAGCAGAAAACGTTTTACTTCCCATTTTCCATAGTCAAATAATTTTGAATCCCATCCTTCATGATTTCCTCTTGTTCCTTCATGGAAATATTGGTGATCCGAACCATCAAAATAATTAAGGCCTTCCGAAATATTTTTTACTGCATGCGAATGCACAATATCCATGATTACTGCCAGGCCCATCCCATGCGCCTTATCCACCAGGTATTTCAAGTCTTCGGGGGTACCGAAGCGGGAGGAGGGAGCGTAAAAATTAGAAACATGATAACCAAAAGAGCCATAATAAGGATGCTCCATAATAGCCATCATCTGTAAGGCGGTATATCCGAGTGATTTTATTCGTGGTAAAATATTGTCAGCAAATTCTCTATAGGAACCAATGCCTTCTTTTTCCTGAGCAATGCCTACGTGACACTCATATATAACGAGGTCGGTCATTTGCTTGGTTGTATATTCATGCTCCCACATATAGGGCTGTTCAGGGAACCAAAGCTGTCCGCTGAAATCTCCGGTGGTGGGATTTTGAACTACTCTTTTAATATAGGCCGGAATTCTATCCAGAGCACCATAGTTGGAAACGACATGAACTTTAACTAAACTTTTATGAATGAAACGGGTTTTATATACTTCGTAAGGAAGAAAGATTTCCCAATCTCCGTTATTTTTCTTAATCATCTTTTCCGTTTCGCGGTTCCAATCGTTGAAATCTCCGACAAGGGAAAGTTGGGTAGCATTTGGAGCCCATTCTCTGTACCACCAACCATTGGCATTTTGGTCAAAAAGGAATCCGTAATAATAATACGCAGAGGCAAATTGTTCTATGCTATCGCTGTGGATAGTTATAATGTTAAGAGCCTTATCAAAGCGGGTTATTCTTTCTGCAACGTCTTGATAATAAGGCTCCAACCATGGATCATCCTCGATTAGTGCAATTTTTCTGCTGTGTTCAGTCACGTAATTTAACTTTAGAATATTTACAAAAGTCAGGCAATTATTGCCCTCAGTATTGATTCCCCTTCAAAAATCGTATTAATATAGGTTTTATAAATTAAAAGAAAAAATGAGCAACAAGAAAATTGTATTTTTTTTTTTTAACCTTAGCAATTCCGTTTCTGAATCCTACTATTATACCCGCAATTAGAATTATAACAAGTCTTTGAGTTTTCTGAAAAATCAAATTAAAATGATTATGTATTTTTTACACAAAAAGAAACTATAGTTAATTAATTTGTATAAAATATCTAAATCGTAATTTTTAATTCGTAATTGATTATACCGCTACTGCACCTTTTATATGTGGATGCGGGTCATAGTTCTCCAGACGAAAATCTTCAAAACGGAATCCAAAGATATCTTTTACTTCCGGATTCACCCACATAGTTGGCAAAGGTCTAAGGTCTCTTGACAATTGAAGTTTTGCTTGTTCTACATGATTGGAGTATAAATGGGCATCCCCAAGGGTATGCACAAAATCTCCGGGTTTAAGACCACAGACTTGAGCAACCATTACGGTAAGTAGGGCATAGGAGGCAATATTAAAAGGCACACCCAGAAACACATCAGCACTTCTCTGATAAAGCTGACAGGATAGTTTCCCATTGGCAACGTAAAACTGAAAGAATGCGTGACAAGGAGGAAGTTTCATATTATTGATATCGGCTACATTCCATGCACTCACGATGATTCTTCTGGAATCAGGATTTGTTTTTAATTGCTTTATTATTTCTGAAATCTGATCGATATGTCTTCCATCTGCGGTAGGCCAACTGCGCCACTGGTAACCGTATACAGGGCCTAATTCTCCTTTCTCATCCGCCCAATCGTCCCAGATAGAAACACCATTTTCTTTCAGGTATTTAATATTTGTTTCACCTTTTAAAAACCAAAGTAATTCGTGTATAATCGATTTCAGGTGAAGCTTTTTAGTAGTGATAACAGGAAACCCTTTTTCAAGATCAAAACGCATCTGGTAACCAAACACACTAATGGTACCAGTACCCGTGCGGTCTTCTTTTTTATTCCCTGTGTCAAGGATGTGTTGCATCAGGTCGTGGTATTGTTGCATGGGGTGGTTAATTTAGTGTTATGGTAAGATGGTAAAAGGTTAACCTTTTACCATCTTACAAATTTAAAAAAAAAGTCCCGCCAAATGACGAGACTTTTTATAAGTTTTCCACAAATGAATTACTTAGGTTTTTCCTCGGTTTTTTTCTCCTCAGATT
>JANYCO010000265.1 GCA_025360235.1 Cytophagales bacterium | reverse complement strand
GGAAGACTTGATCCTTTCTGAAGTAAACATTAAAAAGATCGAATACATTGATGATGCTTCGGAAGTATTGGTAAAAAAGATAAAGCCAAATTTCAAAAAATTAGGGAAAGAATTCGGCGCAAAGCTGAAAGAAGTGGGTGCAATCATTACCGCCTTCACTAAAGACGATATTCGTAAAATAGAAAAAGACAGCACTTATAAAATAAAATTATCCGACGGCACGGATGCGACGCTTACCTTGGAAGATGTGGAAATCTCTTCTGAAGATATTCCAGGCTGGCTGGTGGCAAGTGAAGGCCCAGTAACGGTGGCACTTGACATTAAGATCAGTGAAGAATTGAAAAAAGAAGGCATCGCCCGTGACATGGTAAACCGCGTGCAAAACATGCGTAAAGACATGGGACTCGATGTAATGGATAAAATAAAAATTACCGTACAGAAAAAAAATGAACTAATCGATGCTGCGCTTACCGCCAACAAAGAATATATTTGCAGTGAAACACAAGCCTTGAGCCTCACACTAACGGATACTATTCTTGATGGGAAAACGGTGGATATGGATGAGTTTGAATTATTGTTGAAAATAGAACTATAGTGAGAGGTAAAGGTGAAAAATTTTGCTTTACACCTTTTACCTCTCACCTTTTACTTATAAATATGAAATACACAAAATACTATCTGCTCACTATTGGAATTATCCTTGTAGATCAGATCATCAAGATTGCTGTTTTTAAAAACTTTGAATACAAAGGCGATGAATATTTAATTTTCGGCGATTGGTTTAAATTGCATTACATTACCAATCCCGGAATGGCCGGAGGAATTGAGTTTGGGGGAACTTATGGAAAGTTCTTTCTAAGTGTATTCCGTTTGTTTGCAATGATCGGCATTGGTTATTACTTATATGTCATGGCTAAAAAAAATATGCACCAGGGTTTGTTATGGTGTGTAGCTGCAATCCTTGGTGGGGCAATGGGCAATGTAGTGGACAGTACGTTCTACGGAAAATTTTTAGGCCTCGTTACTCCTGACGCTATTACCCCTTGGTTTCACGGAGAAGTAATTGACATGTTCTACGTGGACATCTGTGACTGTTTTGTACCTCAGTGGGTACCATGGTTGGGAGGAACTTATTATCCTTTATGGCCAATATTTAATTTTGCAGATGCTTCCATCTTTGTAAGCGTAGCGGTAATAATTATTTGCCAGAAAAGATTCTTCGCGGAGAAAAAAGAAACTGTAATTTTAGAAGAGAAACAAGCCGTCTAAGTACAACCAACATGAAGGTCTCCATGAACAAAACAGTCGTTTATAAACAAAAAAAACAGTAAGCCTGGAAGAGCTAGAGTAATTTGTTTGACCAGGCCGTCAAACAAATTACTCTACAATGAATAAATTAGACTTTCTTCCCTTTTACTCTTTGCCATAATTCTCTAAGTTTCCAAAATTTAGTTTCCTTCATCCACTTTAATTCTTTCTCTAGGTTATTTGCTTTTTGTTTATATACATACCGGTCTTCCCAGCCTTGAAAGAAATTTGAAATCGCCTTTTCCGATATTTTATCTTTAGAGAGTTTTTCTATTTGAAAACTTTCTTTACCCGACAGTGCTTTTAATTCATTCAACGTAATGATAACTTCAGGAAAAGCGAGAGCTGTTTGATAACTATAAAACAGGTTTTCATCGGAAGATTTATACATGGATTTATCGAAAATATCTTTAGCAGAATCGGATTTCAAATGAAACCCTAGCCGGTTGTTTATTTTCTCAATTATACCCGGAATGTCTTTGACCACATCATCTGTATGAATAAGAATACTGTCTTCCATATGCTCTTTATACATACTTATTATTTCTTGATTATAGAAATTCCAACTCTTAAATGGAATCGTTGGATCAACCATTATTTTTTTATCGGAGACTCTTCTATATAAGGAATCTGCTACATCCCATGGATCGCGATATAAAAAAAGATATTTTATTTCAGGAATTTTATTTTTCCAGTATTTTAAAAATAAAGTAGTTCTCGGATCTTTCCATCCCCATTCTTCTCTTTCATTTTTTCTGATTATGGCTGCAGCTTCTTTGTCGAATTCTTCATTTAAGGTCTCCACAGATTGCAAATCCCAACCGTCTGAATCTATAGATAGAAACTTAAAAGCCTCTATTTGAAAAGTGTTAAAATCAATATTTTCAAAATGGCCTCTCGTATTTCCTTCACCAGCACCAATCAATTCATCTCCGATAAATAGGCCTGCCTTTTGGAGGACAGACGAGATGAGAGAAGTCCCTGATCGGTGCATCCCTATAATCATTAAACATTTATTCATACAATTTAATTCGGTTACAATTTAGAGACGAAATTTTTTTCTTGCTCGTACCATATTCTAGAATGCTATTTTACAAAAAAAAATCGTTTTTCAATAACTATTAAATTTAGATTATAACAAATATGCATTTAAGAGTCCTCTTAATCTGGCCCTCTACTGATTTGTGTGCTTAATTTTGCAGCAAAAAACAATTTATCATTACCGATAAATGTCAACTGTTCCTTATGCATTGTTTCATGCGAAAGCGATTGGTGGAAGAAAAATTAAAAGGCAGGTTGTATTCATAAAATTTAATCTTAGTTTTGTTAGTGCTTCTATATTTGTATGTAGAGTAGAAAGCTGAGGAGACTATATCGATTAAAAAAGCAGACCGATTTAATGTGTCCATCATTAAATAAATTCGAATGAAAACACTTATTGCATGGAAACCCATAGGAGATGAAAATGTCGCTAGCTCAAGGCTTAGAGCATATATACCATGCCGTGAATTGGCAAAACAACAATACCCTATTGAACTCTACAACCCCAAGAACAAAGAGAATTACAAAGCAATAATTTTTCAAAAGGCATACACGAAAGAAGATATAACACTTGCCAAAGAATTAAAACTGAACGGTTGTATTATTATCTTGGATCAATGTGACAATCATTTTTATAATCCAAACGCTGATCCCATAATGGAAGAACGCAAAAACAGGCTGATCCAAATGACGGAAATAGCCGATGTGATAACAGCTTCCACAAAAAAAATAGCCGATTTATATCCAGACAAGCGCACTTTCATAATAGACGATTTTATTGAATCTCCTGCCCTCTCGCCTTTACTCAATTTGTGGTATAAATGGATATACTATTCCAAAAAAAGAAAATCGAATGTAACGAACCTAATATGGTACGGCAACGCAGGTTCTGAAAGTCCCAGATTCGGCATTATAGACTTGGGAGAAATATTAAAATCTTTAGAGAACGTCAACCGAAAGTATCCGATACAACTCACTGTTGTGAGCAATTCTGAAGAATTATATAATCGTTATATTAAAGATAAAGTATCGTTTCAGGTTCATTATATTTCATGGAAAAAAAGGTCATTTCCATATATCCTAAAACAACACGACCTATGCCTTATCCCTGTTCAAAAAAATCCTTTTACTATTTGCAAAACTAATAACAGAGTTGTTTTACCTTTGCTCTTAGGAGTCCCTGTAGTAGCCGATCCTATACCAAGTTATGAAGAATTTGCACCGTTTATCAGTTTTTCCGATTGGGAAAAAAACCTCATGGATTTTATTGAAAATAGCACTGCACAGTATGCGAAAGTCAAAAAGGGGCAAGAGTTTGTAAAAAGAAAATACAGCGAAGAAAAAATAGTGGCGCGATGGAAGGCTGTATTAAACGAAGCTACAAATTTGTCGCATAAAATCTACTAATCTGGGATAAAAGGAATTTTTAGTTATCTTTGATAATCTTACTTTTATCAATGATTGGAAAATGAACTATAGGAAATCATCCGATAATTAAACTAGCAGACCCCCTTCTTTATAGGCTGTCATAAAAAAAACGAATACAATTCATATGAATATCTTTAGTAAATTTTTTCAAAAAAATGCCACAATAGAAAATACAAATCTGTCTAAAAACAACATTAAAAAATCAATCCCATTAAAGATTGATCATGAAGACAAAAATGATATTCCATTTATCAATGATTTAACAGATACTGAACTGGAAGAATTTAATGCTCTTCTCGACTGGAATTGCTATATCCTTGACAAGAACGGCCGGCGTTTTGGTAATATTGCATGGTCTGGCAAAAGAATGGGGCCACAAACTGTTAATGATTACAGACACAAAATTCTAAACGACAGAATACCTCTTGCCAACAAAGCTGTTTTGGAAATAGGTTGTTTTGAGGGCATCCACACCATCAATTTATGCAGATTGTCAAAAAGTGTTACCGCCATTGATTCCCGAATCGAAAATATAGTAAAGACTATTGTACGATGTGCCATGTTCAACTATCACCCCGTTGTATTTAAGTCGGACGTAGAAAACTGGTTGTCTCAGAAAGAACTCCTTAAAGCAGATGTATGTCATCATGTGGGAGTTTTATATCACTTGAAGGATCCTGTAAAACATCTGATAGAACTTTCTTCCTTTATTGGTCGTGCTATATTGCTGGACACCCATTATGCAAAAGAAGAAGAGGCGATTGAAAAGTATGAGACACTGGGGAAGACTTACTCTTATAAAAAATATGCTGAGGGGAAAGATGTTTTTTCAGGTATGTATGATCATGCAAAATGGCTTACGCTTGAAATCCTGGTTGAGATTCTTAAGAATTCAGGCTTCAACAATGTAGAAATTATAGAAAAAAGAGAAGAACGTAACGGTTCAAGAGTGCTGTTGTACGCAAACAAGTAATAATGAAAAATTTCTTTGAATGGTTTGACAGCGATCCGCTGAATAACGAAAAGCCCTGGCTGATCCTTGGGAAAGGTCCTTCTTTTTCACTAAAAGAAAACTATAATTTAAACGCGTACAATATCCTGGCATTGAATCATGTAGTGCGCGATCAGAAAGTGCGTTTGGCACACGCTATTGATTTTGATGTAGTAGAATCCTGTATCGACGAGATTGATAGAAATGCCGAATTTTTGGTTGTTCCACTTTATCCTCACCTAAATAATTTACCTTCTTCGAAAACAATTGGAGAATTGATAAAAAATAATAATAAACTTTTAAATTTAAACCAGCAAGGTAGAATATTGTGGTATTATAAAAGTTCCCACAACATAACTCCAAAACGGGAATTAAGAAAAAGAGTAAGGCAGATAAGACGTAAAGAACTTAGAAAAGGATTTCCCATTGTTCCGGTGCATTACTTCAGTGCAGAGGCCGGAGTTAATCTTCTGGCGATGGCTGGAATTGATAAAATTCGAACACTTGGTATAGACGGAGGCTCCTCGTATAGCAACAAATTTGACGATATAAAAGATAAAACTTTACTTTCAAACGGACAAAAAACATTTACGGTACAATTTAAATGTATAGCACAAACAATTATGGAAAAAAATCTGGATTATGCACCATTGAATATCGAAAGCCCTATTAGAATTTTTGTGGGTTCTATGGAAGAACAAATGGTTGCTACAAAAGTATTGGAGTATTCCGTCAAAAAAAATTGCAGCATGTCTGTGGAAATTTTTCCTCTTTTCAAAGCAGGGATCGAAGTGCCAATGCCAAAAGACCCTGCTAACAGGCCAAGAACTCCTTTCTCTTTTCAACGTTTCTTTATCCCACAATTAAAAAACTTTAAAGGACGTGCCATATACATGGATTCCGACATGCAGGTTTTTACGGACATAAAAGAATTATGGACCAAAGAAATGGGAGACTCCGATGTTCTAGCTGCTTATGAAATGGATGGGACGGGGAGAAGACCGCAATTTGCCGTTATGCTTATAGATTGTGAAAAACTAAATTGGAGTGTAGCCGACATTGTTGAAAAACTTGATAAAGGAGAACTTACTTATGAAACATTAATGTTTAATATGGCAGTAGCAAAAAAGGTAAGTCCTGTAGTAGAAAGAGAATGGAATTCTTTGGAACATTATGAAGAAGGAAAAACCTGCAACCTTCATTATACAGACATGAACACTCAACCATGGCTTACTCCCGAAAATAAATATACCGCTATATGGGTAAAGGAATTGGCAGAAGCTGTTGACAGTAAATTTATTTCTTTCTCTTACGTCAAACAACATGTCAGACAATCAAATATACGTCCCTCTTTATTATACCAATTAAAATATAAAAACTATACCTCAATCTCGTTTATAGCAAAAAAAATGGACCGTCATTTTGTACCTCCTCATAAACAACCCGGCGTATCTCCAATGAAGAAAAGAGTGTCCAAAACAATTGGTTTCCTTGCAAGTTTAATATATTTTTAAAGTAAGCTACTTTGTCCTTAAATTTAGTCTTTGATCTAATAAAGTAAGAGGTGAGAAGTAAAAGGCAAATCTCACATTACCTTTTATTATTAGAAAGCGGACATCAACTGATAGAACGGAACCAGGTAAATCTATTTGGGGTTGATAGAGAAATCTTCCAGCAGATCCGTTAGATTTGTATTGTAATAAGGGTCTCCTGTTAGAAAAATTTTTCGATGTCGATGTCTCATGTAATTCATTTCCTTTGTAAAACGCTCTATCATTTCCGGCCTATTATCTGAACCTCTACTGATTGATTCATGGTGATAAGCTTCACAATAAGGAGTGAAAATATTCAGGTACCCATTTTCTCTTAATCGCAAACAGAAATCTATATCATTATACGCAATGCTTAAATTATTTTCATCCAACCCTTCCATCTGTTCATAGATTTTTTTCTTAACCATAAGACAAGCTCCTGTAACAGCAGAAAAATTTTGCACCACTTGTAGCCTGCCAAAATAGCCTTGGTGGGTTCGTGAAAAATGTTTGTGCGAATGTCCAGCTACTCCAACAATCCCTATGATAACCCCTGCATGTTGTATTGTAGAATCAGGGTAATACAATTTTGCTCCTACAGCACCTATTTCTGCTCGCTGAGAATGTTCTAGGAGAGTTTCAATCCAATCGTTTGAAATTATTTCTATATCATTGTTGAGCAAAACAAGTTGCTCTCCTTTAGCTATTCTGGCGGCATAATTATTAATTTTAGAAAAATTGAATGGGATATTGTATTCGTAAAATTTAATTCTTGAATCCAATTTTTCGAATTCCTTAAGCAAGTATGTTGTTTCTTGTTTCTTACTATTATTACTGATACCAATTATCTCAAAATTTGTATACGTAGACTTATATAAAATAGACTCAATACAGGTTCTCAATAATTCTGGTTTATCGTTGAATGGAATAATAATACTTATCAATGGATTACCTATAATCTCTCTTTTAATTCTATAAGTATCCGCAAGCATTCCATTTTGAACAATTCCCTTTATGTTATTTCTCTTGATATAATTGTCTAAAATCTTCTTAGCTACTCCAGGTGCATGGTTCTTTGGACCAGTCTCCTCTGTTTTATCACCAAAGGTTATTCTCTGATGATAAAGAACCTTTGAAATATGATGAACTTTAGTTGTTTTTTCTGAGCATTTTAAAAACAAATCATACTCTTGAAACTCTTCTATACCTATTTCAAAACCTCCTACTTGATCAATAAGAGATTTTCTTATCAACAAAAAATTACAAATATAATATTGCGAGGTAAGTAAATCAGGGGAGAAGTCGGGTTTATAATGAGGAAAAGAATATTTCTTATTATCAACTATTTTGTCTTCGTCGGAATAAATGATATCTGCGTTTTGTTCATTGATACAATTGACAATTTCAAACAAAGCGTCTTCAGTAAGCAAATCATTATTGCCTAAGAAAGCAACGAATTCTCCATGTGCTAACTTTAGCCCTTCATTACCGGCTTTAGAGAAGTTTCCTTTCTCCGTCAAAAATATGATTTTTATTTTGGGGTTTTCTATGTCTTTTAAAAAAGAAAGTGTCGCTTGGTCGGAGGAAAAATCATCGACAATGCACAACTCCCAATTAGTATAATACTGATTTTCCACTGATTTTATTGCCGCTTCCAACCACTTTACTTCTGCATTATATACAGGCATTAAGATTGAAATAAGAGGGATTTCCTTAAAGATAGTTATTTTTTTGAGCGCCGCCTTTTTTTTGATCCCAGGTTTATAAAAATAACTACCCTTTCTTTTATATAATATAGTATGTGAAAACTTTAAAAGTCCTTTCAAGAAGTTCTTCAAAGGTTGTGGCAGATTTTTTTTTGCAATTCGTTTTATTCGACTTTTGATCCTCATATAGCCTCCTGCTTTGCAAATTGAAAATATACTTTAATGGTTTTATGAAAGAATGTTACTATTGAACTCAAACTAGCATTGCGCTAATCTACTTGTTGCGAATTATTTTAAGAGTCTATATTAAACTTATCAATTAATATACAATTTTTCCCTATAATTTTCCCGGATCAATTGCAAATTAATTTTTGAGTTAAATATATTTTTTTCATTATAATATTTTTCAAACCCTTTTTTTGAATCAGAAGATTTTCCTCTACTCACCGACTCATGATGATAAAGTTCCGCATGAGACAAGTAAATGTTAAAATAGCCTTTTCCAAGTGCCCTTAAGCAGAAATCTATATCGTTAAACTCTACAGCAAAATTCTCGTCAAAGCCTTCCAATTCTTCAAATACAGAACGTCTTATCGTCACACAAGCTGCTGTTAGAGCCGGGTAATTATTGATAGAATTTAGCTGCAAGTTATACAGATACTTGCTATCCCCTGAAAAAATATGTACGGGTAGATCATTTTCATCAAAAACAACACCCGCATGTTGTACAGTATCGTCCGGAAAAAGCAATTTGACTCCTACTACACCAATAGATGGTCTTTGGGCTTGCTCTACCATTGCCTCTATCCAATCTGGCGTGATTACTTCTGTATCATTATTTAATAAAAGAAAGTATTCTCCAGTGGCTTTTTCTGCACCAAAATTAATTAATTTGGAAAAATTGAATGGGATATCATATGAATAACTTATAAAACGGCCTTTGTATTCACTTTCATACTGTCCGAC
>JANYCO010000096.1 GCA_025360235.1 Cytophagales bacterium | reverse complement strand
CCAGGTCTGCCATCCGCCAGTAGCAGGGATATTCACGGCTCCAAGTTGAATAGAACCTGCGTTCAGGTCCATAGACAACTGACCGCCACTAACACTTGCTACTCTGTATTGCACTGTGTAAGTTCCGGAGGAAGGGAAATTTATATTGTAATAAGCCATCCAGTCACCTGCATCGATCCAACCTACATTTAGGGTACCTCCAACATCGGTTGTCGCTTCCGTTTGGATGCCCAACATATTGCTGTAAGCTTCAGCTTGAATAGTAATGCTGTAGGCAGTAGCAGGTACAACTTTTACAGTTGTGGATGAAGAAACTGTAACACCACCAAGATTGTCTGTAGCTCTTGTGCTGATGGTGTATGTTCCAGTAGCTACATTATTCCATGTAAAACTAAAAGGAGCGGAAATAGAAGTTCCGATTAAAGAAGTACCGTTGAAATATTCTACTTTGCTTACTGATCCGTTTGCATCAGAAGTTGCTACTCCAAAAGTAATGGCAGCAGGCGCATTGAAAGAGGCGTTGTTTGCAGGTGAAGAAATACTAATAGATGGAAGTGCGTTTGAATACAATTGCGTTTGAGGAACAACTTCTCTTGCAAGAAGACTAGAAGACCATTCCATTTTACAATTTGCACCACCATTATTTTCGAAATACTCCAATCTGATATCATATTTCTGACCGGCTACAAGGCTTATGGTTCCTGTATATTCGATGTTCCAATCGTCAATCCATTTGTCTACTACGAGTTGATTGTTTACCCATAATCTTCTCCCATTATCGGTATTCAAATAGAACGTATGTACACCAGAATATTTCGCTTGTAGTTGTCCTGTCCATCTTGCTGAAAACTGATCTGCATTTACAGCTGCATTAGGAGAACCATTACCCCAGTCAACATTTATGTTTGCATCTTTTCTTGAGTAAACAGGAGTTTCGAAATTCATTCCGTTGAAGTAGTTGGCCGTTAATCCATCTCCTGTTCCGATTACTGCAATAGGAGCAGATAATTTCCACATACCACAAGTTTGATTGTTATTGGTATACTGTTGTACATTGGCTCCGTTTGCAGTGCTTGCGCCAGCTACTTCCACCAGTTTTCCACTGTGTTTAGGAATCAGTTTGTAATAACCATCTCCTGTAGGGAACACAATAAATTGTTGGTTAGCACTTCCTAAATAAGTCCACTGCTGAACATTCGCACCGTCAGCAGTGCTGATAGCACTAACATCCATAGATTTCATACTATGAATAGCCAGGATCTGATAAGTACCATCTCCTAAATGGTTGAACTGAAATTGTTGATTTGTTCCACCATTGTATCCGCCCTGAGCAATGTTGTCTCCATCATTTGAAGTAGCTCCCCAAACATCCATGTACAAGCCACTGTTTCTGTTTTGTAAGAAATAACTTCCGGCAATATTAGTAACACCATTAGTTCTTACTTGTATAGAGCTTGTGATATCGTTCCAATTATTGGCTACAAGACAACTGTTAGTAGCGGTAATAACAATTGAAGAACCGGTAAAATTATTTCCATCATATAAAATAACTTTGTATCCTTCTGTCACTTTTAAAGACGAAACATCGTTATCCAATACTCCTAGTGCATTTAATTGTGCGGTAGTGTAATCACCTACGGCAAGTGGTGCACTATAACCACCGTAATTGCAATCTTTGTAAATATTTACTAAACCATTACATGTGCTTGGCGTAAATGAAACTGCATCAGAGCTAATACCGTTAGCAGTTACTACAAGAGAGTAAGTAGCGTATGGCAGACCTGGAGGTAACGTAAACTGTGCGTTGGTTGGAGTACTTCCTGTTTGTACACCTGTGCTGTTCCAATTGTAAGTACGGGCATAATATACATTACTTCCGTTTGTAAGTCTTACGATTGGATAGTTAGTAGCCATTTGCCAGTCGTCACCATAACTTGTTCCTTCTGAAATACCATTGAACCCTGTTCCGGAAATAGTATAAGAAGAACCTCCGCAATCATTTGCAGTAACCTGACCAATTACTGGTCTTCCTGCCGCAATCTGAGCACCACTTGGTGTATAGATATAGTAACTTGAACTTCCCTGTACAGAATACATAACTGAACCATTCGGAAGATTAACCATTGTTGTCACAAAAGTGGAATAACCACCTGAAGCACTTCCATCAGGAGCGCTGATATTAGTAAAAGAATTAGTTTTGTAATCAAATTCATAGAAAAAAGTTGGTCCAGGAAAATGATCTGCTGATGTAGGAGGAGGTGAAAGAACCAGAAGAATTTTACCATTAGGTAATATAGATGCAACTCCATCAGGACAACCGTATCCATTAGGTGTATTTGGTCCCGCAGTCCAGATGCCTGGATTGGCATTGCCGGAAGGAGTATAATAGGACGTCATTCCTGAAGATCCGATAAAGAATGCACGACCATCAGGTAACAAAAGACTTCCTCCACTTTCATCACCATATGGATCATACAAATCAACTGGTAAGTTGGCATCTACAACCCATCTGTTCTGAGATGGTATATATCTTTCAGAATTTCTTGTTAGCCTGTCTACATAAAGAACACTATTGTCTGGCAATTTGACCCAGGCAGATTCGTTGTGAATACCATTTGTTGAAGGACCAGGTACATATTGATTAGAAGCAGGATCATAGATAATTGTTGGTCTTAAATCGCTTTCTACTAAAGCCTGAAGTACTCTGCCATCAGGTAAAATTTCTGAATTCGCATCACTTATTCTGTGTCCAGGATTTGGAAGTCCTGTCCAGGTATTGTTAAGAGGGTTATAAATTTCACCTAAAGATCCGCCTGCACCGTATTCCCCGCCGGCTACATAAACACGACCATCTTTAAGTACCTGACTTGAAAAATATAATCGATCATTTATCATATTGGCAAGACCACTCCATGAACCATTAATATAACTTCCCTGAGCATTAGGAGTAAGTTTCATCCAGACAACACCAGAGCCCCCTCCTGCATCCGATTTGGCCATTACAGTACCATCGCTAAGGAGTAACATAAGTCCTCCACTATTATTAGGTGCATTGTTGGAAACCTTTGACCAGGTTCCCTGTGCACTCACTTGCGCACTAAAAACGACAAGTATCAGCAAGGCGAGCAGATGACCTGAGCATTTTCCAGCAATCCATTTTTGTAATGATTCCAGATAATTTTTTTTCATAATTGTTTTTTTAGGTTTTAGTAAGGTTTATTAGTTATTGTACTTATTGCATTAATTCAAGTATTTTCTTCACTTAAGCCAGTATAATAGATAATGGTTATAAACAGCTATTCCCTAACTGAAAATTTTTAAAGAAAATTAGTAAAAGGGGCATTTTGCCATTGGATTTATTACGCTATAAAAAATGGCTATATCCTTGTTCAGATTAAAAAAATAGGCTTTTCAATACCCCTCTTACACAAAAATGCCCCTTTGAAAAAAAGAGCCGAAAAAAGGTCAATTAATAGTTATTATTCCAAAATGATGTCGTCCCAAGATTCTAAAGATTTCCTCTTTTTGAGCTTTTCTGCCTTACTTTCCTGTACTTTTTTTCTGAATGCCCAAACCGTAGCTTTTCGGAGGTCTATCGCCTCTGAAAGTCCGTCTAAGGTATAAAAAGTGGACTCTTTAAAGGTATCGTGGGTAATGTAGAAGGCTTTGTTCAGCGGGAATTTTATAGAATGAAACAAGGTACCCGCAGTAGCTGATTCCGTGTATTTACATTTATTACACTTTCTCGAAAACGGTTTTTCCCCCTTACTGAAAGATTCATAACCACATTTCTTACAGGTATAACCTGCTTCCCACTTTAAATTTTCAAGGTACTGCAAACAAGCGTTATCGTTTGGAAATATAGAAAGGAATTCTTCATAGGAAACTTTCTCAATCTGGATCCTTGAGATCGTTTCGTTTTTTACCTGTTTTTTGAGATTCCAGTTATCAATATCCAACTGAGAGTTCATCTTGTTTAGTTCATCTGTCAAAAGTTTCAATTTCGAATTAGCCGATTCAAGTTCCTCCGATTTCAGATTCAGCTTTTCCGTACGCTCCTGTACCTTACCTTCCAGCTCTCTGTTTATTTTATCTTTTAATATTAATGCATTTAGCCAGTCAGTTGATTTTTCTTTTACATCTTCA
>JANYCO010000705.1 GCA_025360235.1 Cytophagales bacterium | reverse complement strand
AAAACTTTACTCATAATGTATTCTTGATTATGCATTGGATGCATATCATTAGGTACTGTTCTGTCTTGTTGCAAGAAAGCAAGCAGGCATATACCTGAAAATCAACATAGCTATGCTTGTTTCGCGTCCGCTATTTGCTCTACTTGCTTGGCAATGTAAAATTGTACTTTTAATTTACTTTTCAAAGATATGAGCGTCCGCTGAAGCATTTTATAAAATACCTTATGCTTTGTTAAAGTGATTCTGATTAATTAACATGTTATGCATGTTATCAATTTCTCCAGCGGAAGCTGAAATCAACAAGGCACAAGCGTACGCTTGCGCCAGCAGGGTTCTATTGCCTGGTTCATTAACTGGGGACAAAAAGAAGCTGACAAAGCAGTTGAAATAATGAGGGAGGAGAAATTGATAACTTAAAAACTAAAGTATCCTGTTTTACTCGCACTTGTTAGAACTTTTCAACAAGAGCGTAAATAAAATGTCACATAACCGCAATACAAAAGATCTCAAATGCCGACAACTATCTATTGGATACACAAGTTTCATAATTCTGCAAAAATAGGGATTATGGCAAGGCCTCGCGGTGATGACTGGCTTGAAGACGAAATCAACAATCTTAAGAATAATGAAGTAAGTGTTTTAGTATCATTGCTTGAAAGGAGTGAATTTATGACCTTAAACTTAGTAAAGAGGAACAGCTATGCAAAGCAAAGAATATTACCTACATTAATTTTCCAATCGCTGACAGAGATATTCCAAGGCAAAAAATAGAAACAGACAAGCTTATAGATTTGCTTACTTCAAAGATAGACAACAACCATTCTGTAGTCATTCATTGCAGAATGGGAATTGGACGTTCTTCTATTATTGCAGCCTCTGTTCTGCTTAAATATAAACTTAAAGCACAAGATATTATTGAAACAATATGTTCTATTCGTGGATTGAAAGTACCCGATACTGATGAACAACTTTTGTGGCTAAAAGCTAGAGAATAAAATTGGTGCTCTACTAATGTCACGGAATATTGCGATTATAAAATAGAATTCTAATCCAACCATTTGCATTAAAAAAAATACCTGTATATTAGACCTAATAACTAAAACACTTTTAATCTCAAACTAACTATTCTATTTTATGAAACCCATATTCCTTTTAACAAGCTTGCTATTCCTATGCTTTTCATTAGTATCCCACGCACAAGATTATGAAGCACTCAAAAATATTAAACTTAAAGATCAATCAGACTGTCAGAAAGCTGAAGAAAAAGTAGTAGAATGTTCAACATACCTTCTTTCTACCCCTCTCGAAAAAAATAATATCGATCGGTTGTATTCTGTACAATTTTTAATGAGATGGATGGAAGCTACACCAGATTACACCTTCGATCTGGATGAAACCGTGACAAAGATTTCTAAATCGAATAATGATATCCTGAGTATTTATTTGGCCAGTATGGCAAAATTTGTGTTAGAAAATAAAGATAAATCAAAAGATCCAAAAGAAGTAAAATTTAACTCTATTGTAACCTTACTAAATTACTGCGAGGCAGCATCAAACAAAGTAGCTTTAAATTCAGAATTAAAAAAAATGATCAAAGCCAAAAGTGAAAATAAACTCAAAGAATATTTGAAACTATAACGTTGGATTAGAAGTTGCCAACTATTGCCTGATATGGACATTTTCCAGCAAAATACGCAACAATTTGGACCAAAATCAGTACAAGTACACAGACCTTAGTGATTCTGAATACCGTCAATATGAAGCAACCGTTACAAAACGCACTTTTACTGTTATTCCTATGTTTTTTACCTCCCTTCAAGAGCTACTGTCAGCAGCGAAGCATGCTGTTTGAAAAGTATGACGTTGAAAACGGACTAACTACTAATCATGTCCGGGACATCGTCCAAGATAAACAAGGTTATATATGGATTGCCACTGTAGATGGATTAAACCGATTTGATGGATATACCATGAAATCCTTTCGCCACAATAAAGAAAATAACAAAAGTCTAAAAGAAAACTACATCAATAACATCCTTATTGATTCCGAAAATTTCCTATGGATTTGTTACAAAGGAGGCCTCTCCCGCTATGAAGCCGATAAAGAAGAATTTAAACATTATACAAATAATCCCAACGACATAACAAGCATTTCAAGTAATAAGGTTATTGATGCAACCTGTGACAGCAAAGGGAATCTATGGATTGCAACAGGTGATAACGGACTTTGTTATTTGGACAAATCAACTTATCATTTCAAATCTTTTAAGCATCCGGAAAATACACCGAAAAATTCCCAGTACACTGTTATGTGCGATAAAAAAGACAGGGTGTGGATCGGAACCTATACAGCAGGTATTTCATTGTTCGATACAAAAACAAAAAAATATATTCCATTTGGCCCGCAAGGAAGTGGTATTGGAGATTGTTATGTAATGTCCATCTTTGAAGACAACAAAGGCACGATATGGTTAGGAACAAGTGGCTTAGGTTTATTTTATTTTAATGAAAAAGAACAACGCTTTATCCCCAAAAATTTCATACCCCCATCACAAGCTGTAGTAACAATCAATCAGGATAACAAAGGAAATATATGGGCGGCAGCAGAAAATAATGGTCTTTATGTTTTCAATGAAACTTCTGTAGAACCCTACCGTGTGCTTTCCAACAAATTTATTACAAACGGATTGGGCCACAATTCTATTAACAGCATGAATCGTGATAAAGATGGAAATATCTGGCTAGGAACATTCGCAAGCGGAGTAAATCTATATAAAGCACAAAACAATCGTTTCGGTCATATCTTCAATGATCCTCTAAATCCGAACAGTCTGTGTCATAATGCTATCTTATCTTTTACAGAAGATAAAGACAAAAATCTATGGATTGGTACTGATAACGGTGGGCTAAACCAATACGATCCAACTACTAATAAGTTTACCTGGTACTCTACAACTACAAAACCTGCTACAAAATCAAATATTTTTCTTACCCTTTATGCGGACAGTCAAAATAAAATATGGATGGGTACTTATCAGGGAGGACTAATGGTATACGATAAAACAACAAAATCCTTTACTCAAAAAATTCCCAATTTATCTATTGGAAGTATTGTAGAAGACAAGCAATCAAATTTATGGCTCGGAGGCTGGGGATGCGGGTTACTTAAATACGATAAAAACACAAACACTTTTGTAGCATTCACACAAAAACCAGATGATGCTACAAGTATAAGTGACAATTTCATGTACTATGTTTATATAGACAAACGGGGAAGCCTATGGATATGTACTACTGATGGACTAAACCGATTGGAGGATGCTGAAAAAGGAAAATTCAGAAGATTCACCAATGACCCAGGAGATCCAAAAAGTCTGGGAAATAACTTCATCAATCATTGTTATGAAGATTCAAAAGGACGCTTCTGGATTGGTACTGCCGGGGGATTGTCCTTAATGGATCGTGATAGTATTAAGTTCATTACTTATTCAGAAAAAGATGGACTCGCCAATGAAAATGTTTCTGGAATTTTAGAAGATGAAGCTGGCAATTTATGGTTGTCTACCAACAAAGGTCTATCCTGTTTTAATCCTGATAAAAAAACATTTAAAAACTATGATAAATCAGATGGTTTGCAAAGCAATCAATTTAGTATAAAGGCTCAATATAAATTATCGACAGGTGAATTGCTGTTTGGAGGTATAAATGGATACAATCGTTTTTTACCTTCTGAAATTACTGCCAACAAAAATATTCCCGCCCTGGTCATCAAAGATTTTAAAGCAACGGACAATGCTCAAAAAAGCAAAAGCAATTTAGAAATATTAAGTCCCAAAGAAGAAATTACAGTATCAAACAATCAAACCAATTTACTATTCGACTTTGTGGCCTTTAATTATACAAATACAAAAAAAGTAAAATACGCCTACAAGCTGGAAGGCTACGATACCGAATGGAATTACATCGACAGTCCAAGTCCGGTAAACTATACCAACCTTGACCCTGGAAATTATACCTTTAAAGTGAAAGCCGCCAATGAAGATGGCTTGTGGAACGATACGGGCACTGCTCTATCCGTAACCATCAAACCTTCTATGTGGTCTTCCTGGTGGATGATAACATTGCTATCAACAGGTCTTATCTATATTGGTTACCTTATTTATAAAAGGAAGTTCGCGATAGTGGTAAAAACACAAAAACAACTGGAAGATAAATTGAAAGAAAAATCAGATGAAGTCATCAAACAAAAAGAGAAAATTGATGCGTTGAGTATGAAGTTGACGAATAATGAATAGATCAGGATTTATTTAAGATTCACTGTATTCATCGTCCGCTCAAGACCGATAGTACAAAAGGAAAGAATCGCTTCACAGGATTTATCAATAAAAATAGGGAGCTCGGCTGCGTCTCCTGCTTCAAAATTTCCTAAAACATAATCTACTTGTCTTCCTTTGGCAAAGTCCCCTCCTACTCCAAAACGCAATCTGGGATAAATATCGGTACCCAATACTTCTTGAATATTTCCCAACCCGTTGTGTCCTCCGTTGGAGCCTTTGCCCCGCATACGAAGTTTGCCGAAAGGCAAAGCAATATCATCCGTAATTGAAAGTGAATTTTCTACAGGGATATTAAGTTCTTTCAACCAGTAGTTAAGCGCCTTGCCACTAAGGTTCATGTAAGTGGTAGGTTTAATCAAATGAATTTGTCTTCCTTTGTATTTCATTTCAGCCCTAAAAACAAGACGGTCTGAGTCGAAGATCACTTCATGGTCTTTTGCAAATTTGTCTAGCACCATAAATCCTATGTTATGTCTGGTGTTTGCATATTCAGGACCAATGTTGCCAAGACCGCAGATGAGATACTTCATGGATTAAAATTAAGGATTAAGAATTAAAAATTAAGAATTTTTACAAAAAAATATCCTGTCGTTTCGGACAGGATATTTAAAATATGACTTAACTGAAAACTATTTTTTAGCAGCTGGAGCAGCTTTTGCAGCAGGAGCACCTTTAACATCAGTAGTTTCAGCTTGTTTCAACTCTCTTGTAGAAACCACACTCGCCAAAGGAATTGATTTAGAATTCATGATAGTATAATTTCCTAATTTAATATCACTCACTTTTACTGATTTTCCAACTTCAAGAGGAGTAACATCTACTTCTATAAAGTCAGGAAGGTTTGCAGGAAGCGCTTTTACGGTTACTTTTTTCAATTTAGGAACCAGTTTACCTCCTTTTATTACTCCTACAGCAACACCAGTAAGCCTAACTGGAATTTCAATTTTTACAATTTTATCATCCAACAACTCAAGGAAGTCAACATGAAGAATTTGCTCATTTACAGGGTGAAATTGAACATCCTGCATGATGCATTTATAGCTTTTACCATCAACAGTTAACGCTACTGTATGAACTTCTCCTGAATAGATCAAGTCTCTGAAAAGAAACGCTGGAGTATGAAAATGTACTTGTTCTGTTCCACCATATAATACACATGGTACACTTGTTTCCAGTCTAAGTTGTTTCGCTTCAACTTTACCGAGATTTGCTCTTTTAAACCCTATAATCTCTAATGATTTCATAATTATTTTTATTTAGTTATTTTTTGAAGTTGCAATGCGTCTGCGGCATCCTGGCTTCGTTGATTTTTACTTCGCAGACAAATATTTTCTTAATTCTTAAATAATAAATAAAGAACTAATTGAATCGTTGTCCTGTAACTTCCTGATCGCTTTTGCGAAAAGTTCGGATACGGTCAACACTTTTATTTTATGACTTTCTTTTTTCAAAGGAATAGTATCAGTAACCACCAGTTCTGTTAACATAGAACCTTCAATGTTTTCATAAGCCTTGCCAGATAATACGGCATGTGTACACACGGCTCTTACACTTACCGCTCCACTGTCCATAAGAAGTTGAGCGGCCTTACTCATTGTACCTCCCGTATCGATCAGGTCATCTACCAACACCACATTAGCACCTTCCACATTTCCTATCAACTGCATAGAAGCTACTTCATTAGCACGCTTTCTATGTTTATCAATTACAACCAGGTCTTTTTCCATGATCTTGGCAAAACTTCTGGTACGTCCTACTCCACCTACGTCGGGAGAAGCAAAAACCAGGTTGTCAAGATTTAAGGTACGAAGATAAGGAACGAAAATCGCTGCTCCATCTAAGTGGTCCACCGGAAAATCAAAGAACCCTTGAATCTGACCAGCATGTAAATCGCAGGTCATAAGTCTATCTGCTCCTGCAGCAGAAAGCAAATTGGCTACCAACTTG
>JANYCO010000421.1 GCA_025360235.1 Cytophagales bacterium | reverse complement strand
CCTATAATCCTATCTTGCAATTTTCTTTCACCATCTGTAGTTGGTTTTTTAAACCACTCTTGCTCTCTAATATTTTCAAAGCAACTTTTTATATTATCATCTGATAATATTGACATTAATTCTGGACTATAGTTTATAACCATATTATGGCTTCTAAACTCTGCAAAAATAAAATTAACAATTTGTTTCTGTTTGCCTTTATCAGCTTTGTTATTCGGATCATTACAATAAGCAAGAGCATATTCTAAGAAATTAAGCGCTTTTCCTTTGCTACTCTTTGGTATTACATAATTTAACCAACTCCCCACCTGCTGCGCAGCTGATTTAAATTTTTCAAATTCACCAGTTTGCACAAAAATCCTCATAAGATCAAACACGATAAGACTAGGACCCTTCTGTTTTTTAGCTTTTTGTCTTCCACATTTTCGTCCAGAAATTTATTCAGATTATCCAGATCAAAAGTAGAATTAATTTCGCCAAAACTGTTCACCGTAATATCAAAGCCTTTTAGTTCTTTATTTACTGTTGGCTTCTTTTCTTCTTTTTTCTTTTTGTCGGAGTCTTTTTTTGCCATGTGTTGTAAGTTAAATGAGTGAGAGGTGAGAGGTAAAAGGAGAGAGGTGAAAAGTTAGAACCTTTACTTTTCACCTCTCCCCTTTTACCATCATACTATTACTTTACTATTCAATATACTCAGCGCTGTTTTAATTCTTTTTACCGCCTCCTCTTTGCCCAGCAATTCGATAATATGCATTAGATCAGGACCAGCGCCAACACCTGTTAATGCAAGGCGCAGCGCCTGCAATACTTTTCCCATCTTCACTCCATTTTTCTCTAACACTTCATTGAATACTGTTTTTGCTTCATCCGCATTCACAGAAGATTTTGCTGCTAATGCCTCTGCAAATTCTGTGATCACTTTCACTGCTTCAGTTGTCCATTTGGCTGCTAATACTGTTTCATCATAAGATGCAGGTGCTTCAAAAAAAGACTTCCCTTCATTCCATAGATCTTTTGCAAACACAATACGTTCTTTCAGCAATTCGCAAATTCTTTCCAGTTTATTTTGTTCGCAGGAAATATTTCTTTTACTTAAATCTGCTTTCAGATATTCGCTAAGGTCTTTAGCGGATTTGAGTTTCATGTATTGTTGGTTGAACCACTTCGCTTTGTTGATGTCGAATTTCGTTCCGGATTTACCAATTCTTTCGATTGTAAAGGCCTGGATCAACTCGTCCATAGAAAACATTTCCTGAGGAGTACCAGGGTTCCAACCCTGAAAGGCCAGGAAGTTGACCATGGCTTCCGGAAGGTATCCTTCTTCACGGTAACCTATCGCTGCTGTCGCTGCATTTGGGTCTTTCCATTCTGTAGGGAAAATAGGAAAACCTCCTACCTCTGCATCCCTCTTGCTTAGCTTTCCATTGCCTGTAGGCTTTAGAATAAGCGGAAGATGTGCAAACTGCGGCATCGTTTCTTCCCATCCCAGAAATTTATAAAGGAGCACATGTAAAGGTGCAGAAGGCAACCATTCTTCTCCTCGAATCACATGAGAAATTTTCATTAAATGATCGTCCACCACATTCGCCAGATGATACGTTGGCATACCGTCAGACTTCATTAAAACTTTATCATCCATGGCAGAAGAATGCACCATTACCCAGCCCCTTACAAGATCGTTGATCCGGATCTCATCTTTACGCGGCACTTTCAGACGGATCGCATAAGGTTCTCCGGCATCTAATTTTCTTTTTACTTCGTCTTCTGAAAGTGTTAAAGAATTTTTCAGTTGTGCTCTTGTAATAGAATTGTAGGCAAAGTTCACATTAGAAGCTTCCATTCTTTTGCGCATTGCATCCAATTCTTCACTTGTATCGAAAGCATAGTAAGCATTTCCCTCGTTCACGAGTTTCATAGCATACTGCATGTACATGGCTTTTCTTTCGGATTGTTTGTAAGGCGCATATGGACCACCCTCACGAACACCTTCGTCTATCTTAATTCCTACCCATTCCAGCGCTTGCATTATGTATTCTTCTGCACCGGGTACAAATCTATTCTGATCGGTATCTTCAATGCGCAACAACATTTTGCCTCCCATTTTTTTGGCAAACAAATAATTATATAAAGCCGTGCGGACTCCTCCAATATGAAGACCCCCGGTTGGACTTGGAGCAAAACGAACTCTTACTTCTCTATTCATCTAGTTTATCTTATAATTCTTAACCCATTAAACCTGACTGAGGTTCCCAAAAGGCTTGCAAAACTACATAAAGGAAGGTTAAAAACCATAAAGAAGCTATTTCAAAGCCATTTTACGACAATTATGTCCAAAATATTGCATGAAGAATTACGGAAAAGTATAATATTTTTTTCCTCAAAAGCTGTGTTTATTAAGTTTTTATGCATAATTTCATCCCAAACAAACCTTTGAAACTATGAGAACCTTACTTAAAATATTACTTGTTACCGGGGCAGTAGTATTGACCCTACCTGCTAATGCCCAAAATACCGAATGCAAAGTTCTAAGAGATGGTGTTGTAATGAGAGACAACAAGCTTTTTACTTTTGACAAAAGTGGTGCTATGACTCCTGTAACAGAAGACATGGAACTTTCGAACGGCACTAAAGTCATGAAGAATGGTGATTACAAAACAGCTGCCGGAGCTAAATCAAAACTGAAAAACGGAGAAATTCTCTCTTCTAAAGGGGATATGATGCTGCTTTCCGACTACACCGTAAAGTTGACGGGGACTTCTATGGAAGACAGTGAAGTGGTTACCAGCAATGGAGATTTGGTTCTAAAGAAAACAGACGTCTTTATGATGGATGGCATTGTAATCAAAGGGGGGAAAGCAATGAAATGGGATCAGGGAAAATACGTACCACTTATTAATGATATGAATCTTGGAACTTCAGGGTCCAAAGTAAATGCATCTGGTGTAATTACAAATAAGGACGGCTCTACTATAAAATTAGCAGAAGGTACTTTTGTTAACGCTAAGGCAGAAATGGCTTTCTCAAGAAATAATGTCTTGTCTGACGGAGTTTTTAAAAGAGACGGCAAAATGATGCTAATTGAAAAAGGTAAGGTAGCACCAATGGCAGCAGAATACGCATTGGCCAGTGGCGACAAAGTAAGTACTGATGGTGTCCTAATGTTTAGTGCAGGTGAAAAACTTGCCCTAAGAGAAGGAGAAATGGTTTTGCCTTCTGGTGATGTTATCCTTTTAAAAGCTGCCAAGGTAGATAGTAAAGACATTAACGATAGAAAAACAATGGACCACTACATTTTCCGTAGTGGAAAAATGATGTTGGTTAAAGATGGCGAACCTCAGATTCTCAATCAGGAAACTGCCTTTACAAATGGAAACAAACTTTTAAAACATGGCCATCTAATTAAAAAAGATGGGACAAAACACATCCTGAAAGAAGGCGAAAAAATCGATATGGATGGAAATTTTATTGTTGACAAAAGCAAAGCAGAATTCGACGAAAAAAATAACATCGTGATGAAACAAGGCAAAGTGATGGTGGTTAAAGATGGCAAAGAATCAATCATGGCATCTGAAATGCTGATGCCTGACTGGTCGAAAATTTATCCTGATGGAACGGTAGAAAAACAAAATGGTACAAAAACCAAAATGAAAGAAGGAGAACGTTTTAATACAGAAGGAGAACCAATGTCTAAGATAAATACTGGATTCACTGGCACTACTACTACCACACAAACTGTTGTGGTTTACAGAACAGGTAAAATGATTGTATTGTTAGGGGACAAAGAAATTCCACTGAGTAAAGAAAGAATTCTTAATAATGGTACAAAAATAATGACCGACGGAACCATTACAAAAAAGGATGCTTCCTCCTTCAAACTTAAAGATGGGGAGAAAGTGGACTATAATACTGGAGAACTTGTAAAATAACGCTTCAACCCAACTTGTTAGCGGCCTTCCTGCAGCACCAGCTTGTTGCGGGAAGGCTTTTTTAATGCCCCTTACTTTTCTCAAACAGATTTCGTATCTTTGTCCTCCGTTTCGAAAGGACAAAATTATGATAGATAAACTGGAAGCTATAAAGCAACGATTTGATGAAGTTTCAGACCAACTTATTCAGCCCGATATTATCTCGGACATGAAACGTTATTCTTCGTTAAATAAAGAATATAAAGATCTTGAAAAGATAGTTATTGAATACAAAAAGTATCAGGACATTCTTTCCAATATTGAAACTTCAAAGACTGTAATCAGCACTGAAAAGGATCCTGAGTTTAGGGATATGGCCAAAGCTGAACTGGACGAACTTCTTCCTAAAAAAGAGGCGATGGAAGAATTTATCAGGGAAATGTTGATCCCTAAAGATCCTAACGATAGTAAAAACATTATTTTAGAAATTCGTGGTGGTGCAGGTGGTGACGAAGCCTCGATTTTTGCCGGTGATCTTTACCGCATGTATCAGCGTTTCGCCGAGCGAATGGGCTGGAAAATGGAGGTGATTGATTATACCGAAGGTACAGCTGGAGGATTTAAAGAAATCGTTTGCTCCGTTGCTGGCGAAGACGTTTATGGTAAAATGAAATTTGAATCGGGAGTACATCGTGTACAACGCGTTCCTAATACAGAAACTCAGGGCCGTGTGCACACTTCTGCTGCTTCAGTAGTGGTGCTTCCTGAAATGGAAGATGTGGAAGTAAATATCGACATGAACGATGTACGTAAAGACTTATTTTGTTCTTCAGGCCCTGGCGGACAGTCGGTGAATACTACTTATTCAGCTGTTCGTCTTACGCACATTCCAACAAATATTGTGGTACAATGTCAGGATGAAAAATCGCAGCTTAAAAATTTCGATAAAGCATTTAAAGTTCTGAAATCCCGTATCTACGAAATTGAACTTGCAAAACACAACAGTGAAGTTGGTGCTCAAAGAAAGAGTATGGTAGGCAGTGGCGACCGTTCAGACAAAATCAGAACGTATAACTATCCTC
>JANYCO010000624.1 GCA_025360235.1 Cytophagales bacterium | reverse complement strand
ATCGTAATTCGTAATTTTTATTTAATTCGTAATTGACTTGTTTTTCCCTCCCCCAAATCCAAATACACTGCCTGCCAGTCCACCGAAGAGATGTGCGAACTGAGATATATTATCGCTTTTGAAAGCATTGTATACTTCATTTCCAATGTATAACAGGACTACAAAAATAAAAGTCAAAGGAATTGTTCCTGCTTTGAAATTTGTAAAAGAGGCTAAAAGGATCATCATAAATACCAGGCCACTTGCACCTAATAAGCCAGTATCAAAAAACATAATATTTAAAACACCTGTAACAAAAGCCGTAATAAAGGACATGACAAGCAATCCTTTTGTGCCGTATTTTTCTTCCAGTAATGGTCCCAAAATTAGAATAAAAGAGAAGTTTCCAATCAAATGATTCCAATCCCCATGACCCAGCGCATGCGAGAACAGTCTGAAATAGTCAAGTGGATTGACAATGTTCATCGACCCCCCAACGGTAAAAAACATCCCTGTAATACCATCTCCTAAAAACCGGATGATGGTACAAATTATAGTTAGGGATAAAACAAAGGGAGCATTATAGGTTATGCGCATAATATTTTAGTATGAACGATAAAGATACATTTTTTTATTTTATTAGCGTAACTCTTAATTATTTTTTACATTAACAGTTCCTTACAGTATTGAAAAATGATACCTACTTCTATTCTGATTACGCAGTGTTTACAAAATGATTTTGTTCAACCACTCAATAAGTATGACCCACTTCCAAACGCGCTTCATATTGGCTACAAAGAAGCATTAAGACTTGTAGGAGAGGCTGTGCACGAAGGTCCTGTGAATACCCTAATGGAATGGGCGTTTAATTCTTCGGAGGAAAAATTGTCCATTATTCATATCCGTGATTGGCACGATCTTAACGATCCAAAACAAAAAGAACATCTTCTTCAGTTTGGGAACCATTGTATTAAAGATACCAAAGGAGCGGAATTTATTTTTTCTGATAAAATAAATTCCGCACGTAAAGGTGAAATTATAAATGCTTCAGGCCTCAATGATTTTATGGATACCGATCTTGAAAAGTTATTAAAACCATATGAAGATAAAGCTATAAAAGTTGGAATTGTAGGTGTTTGGACGGAAGCAAAAATTGGTTTTCTGGCTTATGAATTAAGTACCCGTTACCCAACATTTGAGATCGCTATCTGTAGTGCCCTTACGGCAAGTTCCTCTACCAGTATGCACTTCATCGCTTTAGATCAGTTGAAAAATATTCTTGGGCTGAAAGTGTTTGAATCCATTGGAGATTTTACAAGTTTTCTGAATGGCACTATTCCTGAATTTCATAATAGAGTAAACAGCAGAATTGATACTTCCCATTTTAGTTTTGACAAAGACACGCTTTTAGAATCAGATAAACGACTGATCAGTTATCTGTTTAGAGATGCAAAAAAAGCTGAATTCAAAGTGTTGGATGGTGGTTTCTCCGGAAACGTTGTAATGAAAGCCAAAGCCTGGGATTTATTTGATCATCAGCAAGTACCTACGGTCATAAAAATTGGTCGAAGGGATTTGGTTTCTAAGGAAAGAACATCCTTTGAACGAATAGAAGAAATTCTTGGTAACACAGCCCCCAGAATAGTTGATTTTGCTGAAGATACTGAGCGCGGAGCAATCAAATATCGCTATGCCGCTATGTTGGATGAACAAGTTACTTCTTTTCAAAAATTTTATGGTAATACGGAAGAGCTCTCTAAAATCTTTGATGTATTAGATACTGTTTTTGTAAAGCAGTTAGGTAGGCTTTATAAAGCCGGCAAATACGAAAAACTTAATTTATTAAACTACTATGACTTTTCTTCAAGATATGCAGATTCTGTAAGAAAGAAAGTAGAAACGCTTACAGGTGCAAAAGCAATAGGAGAGAAGATAAAATTAGGCGATACAGAAATTTTCAATGTTTGTAATTTTTATGAAAAAGACCTTAATTCTTTAGATGAATATCAAAGTAATTATCATTACAAAGCATACGTACATGGCGATCTGAACGGTGCTAATATTATTATTGATGCGCAACAAAATGTTTGGATGATCGATTTTTTTCATACACACCAAGGCCATATTCTTAAAGATCTTATAAAAATTGAGAACGATCTTTTGTTTATTTTTACTAAAATAAATTCTGAGGAGGAATTAAAAGAAGGTCAACAGCTTATTGATTTATTGATGTCCGTCACCGATCTGTCCATGTCGCCGGATGAAGAAGAAAAAGTAATATTTAAATTTTCACAGTTTAATAAGGCTTTGAAAATGGTACGCAAGCTGCGTTCCTACTATGCTGATCTGATTAATCTGGATAAAGATCCTTATCAGTACCATGTAGCTATGCTCCGTTACAGTATGCATACTTTGTCGTTTGATGAATGTAATGAATACCAGAAAAAATTAGCATTATATTCAGGTAGTAAATGCTGCGAGAAGGTGAAACGTTTTTTGCAAAATTCGCGTAAACTCAGAATCGATTTTCTTTCTTCACCTGAAAAGAAAGTGAAAGGAGAGGGGTTATTAGGTATGACGATTTTACCAGGAAGGAAGGATCGAAACAGAGATCTTGTAGAAGATATTAAAACGATCAAAGAAGCGGGTATTCAAAATATCATTTGTTTGTTAAGTGAAAATGAGTTTGAAGAATATGGCGTTTCAAAACTGAAAGAAGAGTATAAAAAAGCCGGACTGAATGTCTATTACAATAGAATTGTTGATCAGGCAGTGCCAACAGAGGCGATGATGAACGACACTTTAAATTGGCTTGACAATGAAGTTGCAGAGAATAAAAAAACGTTGATTCATTGTGTTGGAGGTATAGGCAGAACCGGTACTGTAGTGGCTTGTTACTTAAAAAAATATTCAGGATTGAATACTACAGAAGCAATTGATTTGGTGAGAAAGAACCGTTCACCAAGGGCAGTGGAAAATGAATTGCAGGAAAAATTTGTTAACGATTATAAATAGAATATCATGGCAGATTTAAAACCAGGAGATTTTGTAATCATTGATGGGCAGGAAGCCATTGGTGAAGTATTATCAATAAGGGGTAATAATGTTGAGGTGGCACTTGGCGTTATGAAAGTTACGGTAAAACTAAATAAAGTAACTCTTACGTCGGCACAGAAAGAAGAGAAAAGCGAAAGCCAATCCGATTCGGGAACGTCTTCGTTTATTGATACAAAAGAGAAAATGATGCACTTTAAATTTGAGCTGGATCTTAGGGGTAAGATGAAAGAAGAAGTGATGGTTGAGTTGTTGACATGGATTGATGATGCTATTCTCCTTGGCGTAGAGGAGGCAAAAATAGTTCATGGAAGAGGTAGTGGTGTTATTAAAGATACTGTTAGGGCTATGCTCAGGAAATACAAAGAGATAGAAAAGATAAGTGATGAAGAGCGGGAAAGAAGAGGTGATGGGGTGACTGTTGTTAGATTTAAGGTCAATTAAATGACTGAAATGCCTAAAATTATGAATTATAAGTTTTAAGTCATTAATTAATAATTTAAAACTCATAATTTAAAATTTAATTGCTATTTTTGCCCACCGAAATATAAAGATTAGTCAATTTCGGGTATTGATGCTAGATCAGGAAAATATAATAGAAATTGAAAACCTCTCAAAGACCTTTCCGGGTGCAATTGAGCCTTCCATTAGAAATCTTTCTTTTTCAATAAAAAGGGGTGAAATTTTTGGTCTTCTTGGAACAAATGGTGCAGGGAAAACGACCACTATTTCTATTCTTTGTGGTATTATAAAACCTTCTTCCGGTAAAATTTTGCTTGATGGTTCTCCTTTAAAAATCGATTCAGTAAAAATAAAAAACATGCTTGGGGTGGTTCCTCAGGATATCGCATTATATCCACTCCTTTCGGCAAGAGAGAATTTAACTTTCTTTGGAAAAATGTATGGCTTGAAAGGAGACGATTTGGATGGACGTATGGAGTATTGGTTGGATAAATTTAACATGACTCAGCATGCCGACCGCAAAATATCAAAGTATTCCGGTGGAATGAAAAGAAGAATAAATCTTATAGCAGGGATACTTCATGAACCAAAGATCTTATTTCTTGATGAGCCTACTGTTGGTGTAGATGTACAATCAAGAAATGAAATAATAAGTCAATTGCGTGAAGTAAACAGAAAAGGTACTACCATTATCTATACGTCACATCATATGGAAGAGGCAGAGGATTTCTGTACTCATATTGCTATTATTGATAAAGGAGAGATGATGGCACAAGGCACTCCTGAAGAGTTGATAAGTAGTAACAATGGAATGACAAAATTAGAGAATGTCTTTTTGCATCTCACACAAAAAAATTAAATTAATAATTTATAATGCAAAGATTTTTATCGGCGGTTAATAAAGATT
>JANYCO010000620.1 GCA_025360235.1 Cytophagales bacterium | reverse complement strand
AGAAAGAGCTAAAGATAAAATGGATGCAGCATTTGAATTTATCACCAAACTTGGAGTTCCTTACTATTGCTGGCATGATTTCGACATGGCACCGGAAGGCGTTTCTTTAGACCAGTCAGAAAAAAATCTAAGGGCAATGGTTGATTATGCCAAACAAAAACAAAATGCTTCAGGTGTAAAACTACTTTGGGGTACGGCAAATTTATTTTCCAATCCTCGCTATATGAACGGAGCTTCTACCAATCCTGATTTCTCAGTGGTAGCTTATGCAGGAGCTCAGCTGAAAAATGCGATTGACGCTACTATTGAATTAGGTGGAGAGAATTATGTTTTCTGGGGTGGAAGAGAGGGCTATATGTCTTTGTTGAATACCAATATGAAACGAGAACTCGATCATATGGGCAGGTTTCTTACAATGGCAAGGGACTACGCACGTAAGCAAGGGTTTAAAGGAAATTTCTTCATTGAACCAAAACCAATGGAACCTTCAAAACATCAGTATGATTTTGATTGTGCTACTGTAATAGGATTCCTTCGTCAGCATAATTTGTTAGGGGATTTTAAATTAAATATTGAAGTAAACCATGCAACTCTAGCTTTACACACTTTCTCTCACGAGCTTCAGGTAGCAGTTGATGCAGGTTTGCTGGGTTCTATTGATGCCAACAGAGGCGATTATCAAAATGGATGGGATACCGACCAGTTTCCTAATAATTTATATGAGATTACTGAAGCGATGTTAGTAATACTTGAAGGTGGAGGAATTCAGGGTGGGGGAGTAAACTTTGACGCTAAAACCAGAAGGAATTCTACAGATTTGAGTGATCTGTTTATTGCACATATTGGAGGTATGGATGTTTTTGCCCGTTCTCTAATGATTGCTGCTGACATTCTTGAAAATTCTGATTACAAAAAATTAAGAACAGACCGTTATGCGTCCTTTGATAGTGGTGATGGCAAACGTTATGAAAAAGGCGAGTTGAAACTTGAAGACCTTAGCAATATCGCAAAAGTAAAAGGTGAGCCAAATCAAACGAGTGGTAAACAAGAATTGTTTGAAAATATAATTAACCAACACATTTAAAAAGGAGTAAAGAATAAAAGAAGTAAAAAGGAGGATAGAATAAAAATAAATATTCTATCCTCCTTTTCTTCTTGCTTCTTTCCTCCTTATATTACTCCCCATGTTTAAAATAGAGGAAGAGATTTTTGGAGCATACCTTCAATACCATTTAAGGAATGTAGAAACGGGAGAATATGTATCAGTGCTTCCTGCCTTTGGAGCAACGCTCAATCAGGTGGCTCTGAAGAAAAGGGAAACTGTTTTTGAATTGATAGATGGTTGTAAAACGTATGAAACCTTAATTACAGAAGGTAGAAACAAATTTAAGGGTAGTAAATTATTCCCTTATCCAAACCGTATTGCTGACGGACAATATACCTATGAAAATATGGTGCACAATTTTTTTATTAATTTTCCTCATGAAAAAAATTCTAATCATGGAATTTTACTCGAAAGTGATTTTACTATTTTAAACAAATCGACTTCATTAGAGGCAGCAATTCTAACCGTACAACACAAAACTAATGGAGAAGATATAGGGTATCCTTTTAGAGTTGCCTTGAACATAGAATTCAGGTTGAGTAAGGATGGTTTTTCATGTACTACCTTGATCGAAAATAAGGAGGAGCAAACAATTCCCGTTGGAGATGGATGGCATCCATATTTTAAAATAGCCTCAAAAGTAGATGAATGTATTTTAACTCTTCCGGTAGAATTTTCTTATGAAGTAGATGAAAGGATGATTCCGACAGGGAAAGTGAACAGGGAAACTGTTTTTAATAAGCCCAACAAAATCGGGGCCTCGAAATTTGACACCGGTTATAAATTAGCAAAATCAAATGATCCTGTTCAGTACACAATACTTGAAAACCCTTCGCAAAATCTAAAATTGGTATTTTGGCAAGAGGGTGGGGAGGGAAAGTACAACTACCTTCAAATCTATACTCCACCTGATCGTCAAAGTATTGCAATCGAGCCAATGACATGTCTGGCCAATGCCTTTAACAATGGGATAGGCTTAATTAGTCTGAAACCGAAAGAAACAATGAAAATTTCATTTGGATTGAAGTTAGAATAATTTTTATATCTTTACAGAAGAGTTTCAGGTTCTAATTATATTCTATACTAAATGTCAGAAATTAAGTATTTAAACGCTTTGTCAGTGGACTGCGTTATTTTTGGGTTTGATGAAGGTGAATTAAAAGCTTTACTTATTAAGAGAAAGGAAGAACCTTCAAGTGGAATGTGGGCGCTGCCAGGTGGCTTTGTTGAACCTACAGAAAGCCTTGATAATGCTGCCATGCGTGTACTTAGTGAACTTACCAGTATTCCTGACATGTACATGGAACAAGTTTATACTTTTGGTGGTGTAAACCGATACCCATTGGGACGCGTAATCTCTGTTTCTTATTACGCTTTGGTCAAGATCAGTGATTATAAGATTCAAGCCACTTCTAAGATTGAAGATGTTGCTTGGTTACCCTTATCTGAAATTAAAGAACTTGTATTTGATCATAAAGAAATCCTACAGAAAGCCTTGAGTACACTCAAGGAAAGAGTGAAATTTCATCCTGTTGGCTTTGAATTGCTTCCCGAAAAATTTACACTGACACAGCTACAAAATCTGTATGAAGTGATTCTGGGAGTTCTGTTAGATAAGCGGAATTTCAGAAAGAAACTTCTGGGGATGGATTTGATTATAAAACTAGATGAATCTCAAATTGGTGTTGCTCACAGAGCCGCTAGATTTTTCAAATTTGATCCTGAGCGTTATAAAGAATGGTTGGCTCAGGGATTTAACTTTAAGCTTTAAATTTAGGAAGTGAGTCCGGAGTTATTAGTCTTTAGGGAGATCGAATAACCTTTGATAACCAATTATATGCGTATTTATTTGTTATATAATTTATATTATGTTAAATACAGTTATATCCCAAATCACAACCAATATCTAAGGACATATATCTAACTACTTATTTCAGAATAGAATTTAATTCTGAGATAAGTTTATCCAGGCTCTCTATATCATGTTCTTCAGAGGCCAAAGCTTTTGCACGTTTAGCATTCACTAAAGATTTTTTATATAAAGCTTCCGCACCAGCGGTATCTTTGTTTCGGGTAAGCACTTTACCCTTCTCAAAGTTAATAATCGAAGCATTATAATTGGCAAAGAAATTATGTGGTTCAATGGCTATGATCTTAGTATACACCTCCATGGCTTTATCAGTATCCTTTTTATAATTGTAGAAAACAGCTAGATTTGTAAGGAGTTCAACATCATATGGTTTTGACTTAAGTTCAGTTTTTACAACCTCCATCCCCTCGTCAATTTTGCCGGATTCCAGGTAAGCAATGGTCCTTAACTGAAGTAAACCATGATCTAATGGAAAATTGGTAAGCCCTTTATTACTTAGATTAATTGCTTTCTCAAAGTCTTTTTGGTTGATTGCATTGTTTATAGTTTTAGTATAGACATAAAGGCTTTTATAGTTCATAGACAGTAACTTATTACAATAGACCTGAACAAGATCGTCTTTTTTAAGTCCTTCGGCTGCATAAGCGCCATAAACATATCCGGTGGTATCGTTAGGTCTTATTTTTTGAGCTATAAGAAACATATCCAAGGCGTATTGGTATTTTGTAGTTTGAAAATAAGCACTTCCTCTGTTCACAAAATTCATCCAGTTTATCTGAAGCTGATCATCCGCAAGTTTCGAATATTCTCCAGCAGGATTATTTTCAAGTTCTTTAGACTTCATCAATGCATCTGTAGAAGTCATCAAAGCATCTCCTGCTTTTTCTTTAACTTCTACTTTATCTGATTTGTATATATCACTATAAATTAATCCTTTATAGTACCATGCTTTCGGACTGGCTTTGGTCTTTTCATGTACGCAGGCCAGATTAATATTTTGCATAGCCTTTAGTAGATTGCTATCCTTTTGATACAAGATGGCATTTGTAACGGCAGAGTTTTGAGCTTTTAAAGTATAACTAAAGGATGAGATTGATAGACCGAGGACTAAAAGAATTGTTTTCATATTTTTGAAAGTGTAGTAAGTAAGTAGCAAGTAAGTTATTTTTAACGGATTTAAAAGGCAAAAATTACACCATATGTGTGATTATTAGGGAGGTTATAAATTTTAAACTATTTAATATTAATAACTTAATATTCCTTCTCTTCATCATCGTGCGTATGGGTAT
>JANYCO010000535.1 GCA_025360235.1 Cytophagales bacterium | reverse complement strand
GTCCAACCAGCTGTTTTGTTTTAAGGAGGCCATTATGCCCAATATAATACCGAAGAAAGTAGCAAAGGTCATCGCTGCAAAGGCCAGAAGCAGGGTGCTTTCCAGATTTTCCCAGATTATTTCACTTACCCTTTTATTGGTTTGAAATGACCGTCTTAGGTAAGGTGTTTTGAATACGAAAAAGCGATTTTCGCCTACTCCGAAAAGTTTAGTGTAAGCGTATTTCTCTTGTTCGGTTTCAGAATCTTCATGAATGGAGAGTGGTGATAAATCACGTACGTAAAGATATAACTGCACATGTAATGGCTCAAAAAGGCCAAGTTCTTTTCCAATAGCTTCTCGAGTGCTTACATCAGTCCTTTGTCCTGCCATCATAGCCACAGGATCACCGGGAAGTACATTGAAAATGAAGAACACAATAACAGTAGCGCCCATCAAGACCAACAACCCGTAAACCAACCTTTTAATTATATACTTGATCATGCCTATTTCAAATCCTCCTAAATAAAAGATTTTTCTTCATAAAGTCCAACTAATTTGCATTTTCATTTGCAAAACCCATTTTAATAAGGCAAAAAACGGCATAATTCAGCATATCCTGATAATTGGCTTTAACCCCTTCGGATACAACTGTTTTTCCCTGATTGTCTTCAATTTGTTTTACGCGAAAAATTTTCATAAGAATTATGTCTGTAATGGAAGTTATCCTCATTTCCCTCCATGCTTCTCCGTAATCATGATTTTTGTTCATTAGTAAATCAAAAGTTTCTTTTACAAAGCGGTCATATAAAATTTCTACTTTGTCCAGAGCTAATTCCATATTCTCGGAACCTTCCAGTTCCTGTTGCATCATTGCAATAGCGCAATAATTAATAATGCCAATAAATTCGGAAGAGATATCTTCGTCAACTTTTTGCTTGCCTTTGTCCTGGATCGAACGAATTCGTTGCGCTTTGATGTAGATCTGGTCAGTGATAGAAGCTAACCTAAGTATTCTCCATGCAGTCCCATAATCTCTTGTTTTATTGATAAAAAGGGTTTTGCAAACCTTGATAACCTGATTATATTCTTGAGTAGTTTGATTTGCCAATTTTTTTAAGTATATTATGAATAAATGTATTACACCATTGGAGTCGAAAGATACAATTTTTTATTCAAAAAAAACATTGAACCTAAGAGGCAATGTTATTGATTTGTCCTACCCCATCGTGATGGGTATTTTAAATGTGACGCCTGACTCTTTTTACGATGGAGGATTTCATAATGATGAAATGCGGCTTTTGGAAAAAGTAGGGCATATGCTTACTGACGGAGCAGGGATTATTGATATTGGAGGTTATTCTTCCCGCCCAGGTGCGAGAGAAGTATCGGAGGAGGAAGAAATGAAAAGAGTAGTACCTGCCATAAAAGCCATAATGAGAGAGTATCAGGATGCTTATATTTCTGTAGACACTTTCAGGGTGTCAGTAGCAGAAGCTGCAGTAGGAGAGGGGGCGGTAATGATCAACGATATTTCTGCGGGATCATTGGACGATAAGATGTTTGCAATGGTTGGAAAGTTAAATGTAGCTTACGTGCTTATGCACATGAGAGGAACACCTCAAAATATGCAGACGCTAACGGGGTATGACAATCTTTTGAGCGAAGTCATAGATTTTTTTCAGAAGAAGGTACATGAATTGAGAGCCTATAAGGTAAAAGATATTATTATAGATCCGGGTTTTGGATTTGCTAAAACGGTAGACCAAAATTATGATCTTTTAAAACATTTGAATTATTTCAGACTTTTGAATTTACCTGTATTGGCTGGGATATCGAGGAAGTCAATGATCTATAACAAACTGAATACGACCTCAGAGCATGCGCTGAATGGCACTACAGCATTGAATGCCATTGCACTCATGAACAGAGTTAGTATTCTTAGGGTACACGATGTGAGCGAAGCTTTGGAAGCAATTACTTTATTTAAAACAACATATAATTAATTGATGCTGATAAATTTTAAAATAGGATTTCTGGAAGTTGGGTGGATAGATATTGTAGACATCACCTTTGTGAGTCTATTGCTCTTTCAGCTATACAGATTGATGCGTGGTACACTCGCAGTCCGTATTTTTCTGGGATTTATTTCTGTTTATATCGTTTATATCGTTGTTAAAAGTTTGCACATGGAGTTGCTTACAGCAATTCTGGGGCAGTTTATAGGAGTAGGTGTATTGGCGGTTATAATTTTATTTCAACAAGAGATAAGAAAATTTCTTATGCTGATAGGAAAATCTACTTCGGTAGATGATAAATTTTTTAAGAATTTATTA
>JANYCO010000502.1 GCA_025360235.1 Cytophagales bacterium | reverse complement strand
GCCAGTTTTGAGTACAACCGCCAAATCCATGCAAAAGTACTAGAGGTTTTCCAACACCATATTCTTCGTAGTATAGCTCAAAGTTGCTAATTTGGATAGAAAGTCCAAGAGGAATTGTCTGTTTAGGAGCGTAGATCTTTGTCATGGGAGTGCTTCGTATCTTCAAAGCTTGTTGTTGAAATTTACGAAAACAATCGTAACGGACATGCACTTTTTAAAAATTATTTCGGAGTACAATCCTCCCAAGCAGTCACATAGTGGCAGAGGCTGGTGAGACACCAGCCTCTGGGAGAGAGGTCAATATATTTAGTTAAATTCAAACTTATATGTTTGAATTTAATAACTACGTTCAGTGAACAAAAGAACTGTGTAGGTACCTAAAAAGAAGAAAACAGAATATTTTCTTAATAAAAGTCACGGAGAGGATGTCGGCGCCAACTGGGATTTAATCATTACACTCCCATTCTGACATATTTCTAAATCGATTCCTTCGGCACTGCCTTCTTTTTGAAAGACCTTGTGAATAAATATCGAATTACCCCTTCTTATTTTGACATGTGTATGCGTAAAGAGGAAATTGCTTTCATAAATATACACGGTTGAATTAATGTTTTCACAATAAACACTTTTTATGAATGTTGGATTTGAATAGGTTATTATTGTAATCATGGAAGCAAAGAGCAAGGATCCATACAATATAATGCCTGCTGGCGCGGACATCCTGTCCGTGCCTATTATTATTCAAACATCTACGTTTGAATAATAAAATTATTGGGAGCCTTTATCCAGCAACATACTTCTATGCAATACTAGTAACATTGTGTCAGTCTAGAGTGAGAGTATTGAGAAATAAAAAGGCTCCTGAGAATCAGAAGCCTTCTAAGTAGCGGGGGCAGGACTCGAACCTACGACCTTTGGGTTATGAGCCCAACGAGCTACCAACTGCTCCACCCCGCGATATAACTCTTTAAAGTGCAAGATTCAGACCATAAATTCTGATTTTTAAGCCCTTTAACTATCGAGGGTGCAAAGATAATAGATAATCCCGCCAAAAACAACTACCTTTGTCATTCTTTTTGAGAGAATGTCGGAAATAAGCACACATAAAGCAGGTTTTGTAAGCATCATCGGGAAGCCAAACGTTGGCAAGTCTACCCTCATGAATGCTATGGTAGGCGAAAAGCTTTCCATTATCACTTCAAAGGCACAAACCACCCGTCACCGTATTATGGGCATTCTCAACGGAGAGGACTTCCAGATCGTCTACTCCGATACTCCAGGCATCATCGAACCCAAATACGAACTCCACAAATCCATGATGCGTTTTGTAAACGTATCGCTCGAAGACGCCGATATCATTCTCTTTGTCACCGATATCTATGAAAAGTACGATGAAGACGATGTCCTCAAAAAATTAAAAAAGATCGACCACATTCCTATTTATCTCCTTATCAATAAAATAGATCTGGCAAAACAAGAAGAGGTAGACGAAAAAATACAATATTGGAAAGATAAACTTACGAATGTAAAAGAGATCATTCCCGTTTCTGCCAAAGAGAAATTCAATACAGACAAAGTATTTAACATCATCAAAGAAACGATCCCTGTACACCCACCTTATTACGATAAGGAAAACATCACCGACAAATCAGAACGTTTCTTCGCTTCGGAGATTATCAGAGAAAAGATCTTTCTGAATTATAAAAAAGAAATTCCATACAGCGCCGAAGTCGTGATCACTTCTTTCAAAGACGAAGAAACGATCATCAAGATAGGCGCTGAAATATATGTAGAACGCGACAGCCAGAAAGGCATCATCATCGGACCAAAAGGAATGGCCCTGAAAAAAGTAGCTACCGAAGCGCGTCTGGATATGGAACTGTTCTTCGGCAAAAAAGTATTCCTGGAAACATTCGTAAAAGTAGAACCAGATTGGCGCAGCAAAGAGAAGAAGCTGGATCGGTTTGGGTATAATAATATTTAATTTTAAATGATGAGTTATGAATGTTGAGTCAAAAACTCGTAACTCATAACTAAAATCTCATAACTCCAAAATGGCAAACATAATAGCAATAGTAGGAAGACCAAACGTAGGGAAATCAACCTTATTTAACAGGCTGGTAGGGGAGCGCGATGCCATCATGGACGATCAAAGTGGTGTGACACGCGACAGGCATTACGGTTATGCAGAATGGTGCGGAAAATTTTTTACTGTCATCGACACTGGTGGTTATGTGCAAGGCTCGGATGATGTATTCGAACGTCAGATTCAGGAACAAGTAGAATTGGCAATGGAAGAAGCAAGTGTGATCTTCTTTGTGGTGGATGCTTTTGTTGGCCTTCATCATTTAGATCAGGAGTTTGCTAATAAATTAAGAAAATCAAAGAAGCCTGTATTCCTTATCATGAATAAGGCAGACAATTTTAACCGCGCACAAATGGCGGCAGAGTTTTATGGATTCGGTATGGGTGACGTTTTCCCGATCTCTTCTCAGAACGGCTCCGGTACAGGAGAGTTGCTAGACGAAGCTATTAAACATTTTCCCGATGCGGGTGTAGAAGATCCGGATGCAGGGATTCCAAGAATTGCTATTCTGGGAAGACCAAATTCGGGGAAATCTTCTTTTGTAAATGTGCTACTCGGTAAAACCAGAAGTATCGTCACCGATATTGCAGGCACTACAAGAGATGCGGTAGACGCACGCTACAATACTTACGGAAAAGAATTTATCCTGACCGATACTGCAGGGCTTCGCAAGAAACCAAAGGTAACAGAGGACATCGAATTTTATTCGACCATGCGTTCGATAAAAGCATTAGAGAACTCAGATGTCTGTGTGATCATGATCGATGCAGAACGTGGACTGGAAGCACAAGACATGACGATCATCGGCATGGCCGAAGAAAAAAGAAAAGGGATCGTGATCTTAGTAAACAAATGGGACCTTATAGAAAAAGATACTTCTACCGCCAAGAAATTTGAAGACGATATCAAAGAGAAAATAGCACCGCTTACGTATATTCCAATCATGTTTATATCTGTACTTAACAAGCAGCGGGTGTTCCAGGCGGTTGAGCTGATTATAAAGGTCTACGACAACATGAATAAGAAAATTCCTACTTCCGTGTTGAACGATAAAATGTTGCCGGAGATAGCGAAATACCCACCACCTGCGATGAAAGGAAAGTATTTGAATATAAAATACATTACACAACTTCCTACGAATAGTATCAGTTTTGCATTCTTTTGCAATTTGCCTCAGTACATCAAAGATCCATATAAAGGGTATCTTGAAAATAAGATCCGTCATCATTTTGATTTTGACGGTGTACCAATCAATATTATTTGTAAAGCAAAATAACAGACTAAATCCTTTCTGTTTTAAATACTTGTTTAGTAATAACAACACTATCTTAATTGATTTGATGTATGAATTTCGCTTTAAAAGCCTAAATATTTATAGATTAAATGTTTCAGATGTGGAAAAATTGCCTACCTTTGTGACGCTAAAATCTAAAACTTAAACATTAATTATGAAAAATTTATTCACTCTTGCATTCGTTGCTTGTTCTTTCGCTTTAGTTTCTTGTGGTGCTAAAACTGAGACTGCTAACACTGACACTACTGCTGCTGCTACTGTAGTTGCTCCTGCTGACACTACTAAGCCAGCTGACACTACTAAAGTTGCTCCAGTTGATACAACTAAAAAAGTAGAAGTT
This sequence comes from Cytophagales bacterium, assembly GCA_025360235.1. Lineage (GTDB taxonomy): Bacteria > Bacteroidota > Bacteroidia > Cytophagales > Cytophagaceae > JANYCO01. The sequence goes on along the minus strand of JANYCO010000502.1, from coordinate 2,472 downwards.
AAAAAATAATTTTTACTTCAAAAACAAAAAAAGTCCTGCCTTTGGTGGGACTTTTTTTGTTTATTGGTATTTAGAACTATCTGTCATTGCGAGGAATTCAAGCGCAGAATGACGAAGCAATCCGTATGCTCGTCACCAATGACGGTAATATTTAAACTATCTGACGGCCATTTGATTTATTATCGTATTTTTTAATTCGTAATTCGTAATTGACTATCTTAGCTACATGAAAACTTCCGATAAAATAGTAACGAAAGAACAACTTAAAAATCTGATTCCTGAATGGAAGAAGCATGGTAAACTTGTTTTTACAAACGGCTGTTTTGATATCCTGCATTTAGGACATGTCGACTATCTCGAAAAGGCCAGAAACCTGGGTCAGAAATTAATCGTTGGCCTCAACACGGATGCTTCTGTGCAAAGGCTTAAAGGAGCAAACCGTCCTATCTGTGACGAGAATTCTCGTGCCCGTGTAATGGCTTCTCTGGAGTTTGTGGACGCTGTTGTTTTCTTTGACGAAGAAACACCTTTGGAATTAATTAGTTTCCTTCTTCCTGATATTTTAGTAAAGGGTAATGACTATTCTGTAGAAAATATTGTTGGGGCCGATGTGGTTATCAAAAATGGAGGCAAAGTAGAAACTGTGCCTTTGGTGAACGGTTATTCAACAACTAATGTTATTGAAAAAATAAAGAAACTAAAGTAATACCTTTTTTTTAACGTGAGACTTCTCAAACGAATCATGATCATAACGACAATAGTAATAGCGGTAATCGCTATCGCAGGATTTCTCTTTATGCAAAGAGCTATCTTTGGAAAGAACCCTGATGGCGCAAGACTAGAGCGAATAAAAAAATCACCCTATTACAAAGACGGTGTTTTTCAGTATCCTGAAAGTACTCCTTTGATGACAAAAGAAGCTTCTTACTTAAAAATGATCCAACTACAATTTAAAACAGACGAAGCTCGGGAACCGACAATACCATTGCCTTCCGTAAAAACAAATCTTAAAAAAGTACCTACAAACAACTTTCAGATCACCTGGTTCGGACACTCTTCTTATCTTTTACAAATAGACGGGAAAAACATATTGGTCGATCCTGTTTTTTCAAAAGCTGCTTCTCCTGTTGACTTTGTTGGTGCGAAAAGATTTCCTGGTACTGATGTCTACTCTCTAAAAGATATGCCTCCTTTGGATGCCATTCTGCTTACCCATGATCATTACGACCATCTTGATTATGAAGTAATCACTCAACTTAAAGATTCGGCTGTGAAATTTTACATGCCTCTTGGTGTAGGCGCGCATCTTGAACACTGGGGCATTGACACTTCAAGAATAACAGAGTTGGACTGGTGGGATAAAACAGAAATAATTACGGGTATTCGTCTTACAGCAACACCTGCCCGACATTTTTCCGGAAGAGGATTAACAGACCGCGGTAAAACACTTTGGACTTCCTACGTAATAGAATCGGACAGTTCCAGAATATACGTTGGTGGTGACTCAGGTTACGGACCACACTTTAAAACGATCGGTGAGAAATTCGGATCCTTTGATCTCACAATATTAGAATGCGGACAATACCATACCTACTGGCCATTGATCCACATGATGCCGGAAGAAGTGGTGCAAGCGCATCTTGATCTAAAAGGCAAAGTACTTTTCCCTGTGCACTGGGGCAAATTTGCTTTAGGCTTTCATCCATGGAAAGAACCTATCGAAAGATTGATGATAAGAGCAGATGCAAATGCCGTGAAAGTGACTACACCAAAAATAGGAGAGCAGATTTTGTCGGAAGGTAGTTTGCCTCAATCGAAATGGTGGAAATAGTGCTACATAGAAGCAAATGGTAAATGGCACACAGACCATGGAGTAGAATTAACTCCTTACTTTAATTTTCTAGTTAAATCAATATAATGATAAAAATCTACGGCATCAAAAATTGCGACACCATGAAAAAGGCTTTTCAATGGTTGGATAAAAAGAAAATCAAATACGAATTTCACGACTACAAACAACTTGGAATTGATGCCGAAACAATTGAGGTATGGATGAAGAAAAATTCTTTAGAATTACTCATCAATACGAAAGGGACAACCTGGAAAAAACAATCCGACGCAGACAAAAAATCAATATCTAATCCTAAAAAGGCAATTGCGTTAATGATCAATAATACTTCGATGATCAAACGTCCGTTGGTGAAGTTGGGTAAAGACAAGTATCTGCTAGGGTTTAACGAGGAGGAGTGGGAGAAGAAATTCTAACTATTGCCAAGAAAATTTATTCAACAACCAACCTCTTCATTGCTTTTCCTCCATTCTTATTTATTTCAACCATATACACTCCGGATTTGAGATTCTCAATATTGAGTATATTATTTTTTAGCGCTTCTTCTTTCAACACATGTCCGGATAAATCCAGGATTCTTACCACAGCTTGGCCTTCGATATCAATTTCTACACTACCCTTTG
>JANYCO010000465.1 GCA_025360235.1 Cytophagales bacterium | reverse complement strand
CGTCTGTAGTATCAATTATTTCACCATTTATCGCTTTTGAATTCTCTGAATAGAGCTCGACCCTGTTATAATTACTCTCGCACCATACTTTACTTGCCTCCCAATCATCCCACCAGCCGGCGTCTAATTTAGCTTTATTGTAAGCTGCCAATAACCCTGCTTCAATAACTGCAGCTTCCGAGGACAAATTTGCGCCTATCTTACTCGATTGGTACCCTATAAAATAATTGTAATTAACCTTCAAGGACTTTGTTGCATCCTGACAAGCCTTACCAGTAAACAGATGATCCTAATGATCATTCGGATTAATCCGCTCATCTGTTTCATGTGTATTTAACCAAAAAGAATCAAGTGTTCCTTTTTCATAATTTATTATCCCACTTAAAACCGCTGTAAGATTAGACCAATTTCTATATGTATTTTGATGATCACAAGAGTCTTCAATAGAAGTCACAACACTACTGCCTTTTTGAAGTAGTTCCAAACCACCATCTGCTATTCTAAGAAAATAACTTACCGTATTACAATAAGAATATTTTTTTATATACCAGTCGTTTTCCGTTTGCACGAAAAACGACTTCGGTCATCTTTGGATAAGGCCAGCAGTTGCACCATTCATATACTTTACTTGGAGGAAGAACCAGTTGCAGTGAACTTATTGCTCCCATTTCTCTGGATTTAAAATAAGGCATTGTACAATTATCACAACCCCCAAAACCCTCACCATGGCCTTTATTACCAATAATTCCTCCGTTTCCGGAGGTAGTATAAATAAAAACTGTTTTTGAATTTTTATCCGAAATATCATTATGAGCATAATAACCCATAAACAATTGCCAATCGTCCTGATGTGCTACTACATAAAAAGAAAGTCTGGCGTAGTCGGCTTTAGATAATAAAAACAGAAAACAAAAAGCAAGGCTTAAATAATAGTTCTTCATGAACCTGAATTTTAGAACTAAAGTTACACTAAAATATCATTTTTGCCCCCACAACGGAACGTTTCGATGTTTTTTTTTGTATAACCTTTATTAATTAACTTTACTAAGAATCAATTTTTATATAATGATCAAAGCCAGATGGGCAATTTATCTTGCCTTTGTACTAATTATAGTAGGTTGTTCGGATAATACAGGAACAAAACTTCCCGTATTCACTGCTACTACACTTTCTGGAGATACCATTCGTTCGGAAGATCTCAAGGGTAAAATTGTAGTACTTAAAGTTTGGGCTACTTGGTGTGGACCATGTATTATAGAAATTCCCTCACTCAATGATCTCGTAGATAAATATAAAGGTGATAGTTCTATTGTATTCATCGCTATCACCGATGACACCAAAGAAAAGATTAAAGGCTTTTTAATAGACCGTCCTTTTTCTTATCAGCAGATTGTAGATGCAAAAGAGCTGAAACTTCTTTTTCAGCCAGGACTAAGAAAAGAAATTCCGAAACATATGATTGTCGACAGAGATATGAATATTGTATTAGATTTATCAGGATCAAATTCAAACATCTTCGAGACGTTATCTGCTAAAATTGATCAATTAAAATAACGCTTATGAACTATTGTCTATTGCAATGCGATACGAAAACAGAACTGGAAATTTCTGTTTTTAAATCAGTCAATGACCTCCCCGAAGACCATTGGGATCAAGTAATCAAAGAGCAAAATATTTATCTTTGTCGAGGCTATCTAGAGGCTATTGAAAAATCATTATCCAAAGAGATCACATTCCGGTATCTTATTTTTTATACTAAAAAAGCTATTCCGGTTGCCGTAGCAGTAGTCCAATTTCTACCTTTCATTGATAAAGATTTTAAAGAACAAGAACAACTCTGTCTTGTTCGTAACAAAATAAAAAACAGCATTTTTAAATCCAACAACTTACAGGTAATGACTTGTGGATCTCCTTTCGCTTGTGGAGAAAATGGATTTATGTTTACAAAGGAAATAACAGCAAAAGAAGCTTATAAAAATTTAGGCCGTGGCTTGATTGAATTACAAAAACTTGAAAAGAAAAATATAGATGCGCCTATTTTACTCTTAAAAGAATTTTGGCCAAACGCTGTCGAATCGGCCGATAAAATGAAGTCCGATGGTTACAGAGATTTTACCATAGATGTGAACATGGTCATGAAGATTCATTCGGATTGGAAAATTTTTGAAGATTATCTTTTCAGTATGGTAGCTAAGTTCAGGACCAAAGCAAAAAGCGCCTTAAAGAAATCGGCCGAATTAACTGTTGTGGATTTCAAGGTAGATGATCTTATTAAAAATAAAACAACTATTGAAAAACTCTATGGATCGGTTGTTGAAAAATCGGCCTTTACCTTTGGAGCCTTAAATGGAGAATCCTTTATCCTTCTCAAGAAAAATCTGCTGAACAACTTTATTATTCAAGGTTATTTTCTGAAAAATGAATTAGTCGGATTTAGTTCTGCGTTTATTTGTAATGATGTTATAGACGCCAATTATGTTGGAATTAACTACGACTTAAATCAAGAATACGCTATTTACCAACGAATCCTTTACGATTATATAGAACTGGCCATTCATTCGAAAAGCAAAGAGTTACGATTTGGGCGAACTGCAGAAGAAATAAAAAGCACTGTAGGAGCAGAACCTGTAAACATGAAACTATACATTAGACACCAGAGTAGCATTAAAAACAGTCTTCTTAAACCCGTTTTCAGTTCTATTACTCCAAGTTCTTTTGAGCAACGGAATCCATTTAAAGCAGAATATCAGAAAGTACAATAATGGATTCACTCACACAAATTGTATTAGGTGCTGCTGTAGGTGAAGCTGTACTTGGAAGAAAGGTTGGGAACAAAGCAATTTTATGGGGTGCTATTGCCGGCACCATTCCTGACTTAGACGTTGCAGCCAATTTTTTTATGGATGCTGTTCGGGCAAATGAAATGCACCGGGGATTTTCACATTCTATTCTCTTCAGTATTTTATTTGCTCCTCTATTAGGATGGCTTGCTCACAAAATTCATAAAAAAGAATCTGCCTCCTGGAAAGAATGGTCTTACCTTATGTTTGGTTCCCTGGTGACTCATCCGCTCCTAGATGCACATACTTCATGGGGCACACAACTTTTCTGGCCATTAGACTACAAAATTACCTACAATAATATTTTCGTGGTAGACCCTTTGTACACTATTCCTTTTATGATCCTTTTGATCATGGCGATGGTAAAAAAACGGGATGATCCTAAACGAAGATTATATAATAACCTTGGACTGATCATTAGCTGCTGTTACATGCTCTTAACTATTGGATTTAAAGGAATAGCACACTATAATTTTGCAAAATCTTTAACGCAACAAAATATCGTTTACAAAGACCTTGAAGCAAAACCAACTGTTTTCAATGCCATCCTTTGGTGTGGGTTTGTAGAAACAGAAAATGATTTCAAGATTGGTTATTATTCTTTATTGGATGGAGGTACTCCTGTGTCGTTTATCTCCTTCCCGAAAAAGCAGAACCTGCTTGGTAAAATGAAAGAGGAGGATCTTGTAAAACGTTTGATCAAATTATCCAGAGGCTGGTACAATATTGAAATAGAAGGAGACACTACTCTGTTTTATGATCTCCGTTTCGGACAAAAAGGAATGAGCAGTAACCCAAAAGATTTTGTCTATTGCTATAAACTCTATTACGAAAATAGCATTCTTAAAGCAGAACCTGTAAGAGGGGATTTTAAAGGAGCTGGAGAGGGAATGAAACAGTTATTGAAAAGAATAGCAGGAAAATAAAAAGAGCGTTTTATAAAACGCTCTTTTTATTTTTTGAGATAACTTTTATTATGCAAATTGGCAAATAACACCGCCCATCAACGCCATTGTAATTACCCAATAACCAACATTGATTGCAATGTATTTGAATCCTTTTCTTTCAAATAGTGCACTAGTGGCTATAATTGGAAGCGCAATTGTTATTCCACCTAATACACCGTGAAACACGCCGTGTTTAAAGGTTCTGAAATTGGTGCCAAATTTTGACATGAAATCAGTATAGTACTTATTGATCTCTGAACCCGCTTCGTTAAAACCTTTCTCATTAATCAAAATCGAGAGTACATGTCCTTGGTGAACCACCATCGCATAGATACCGAAAGTAAAAAAGAAACTAAATAGATAACTTAGTCCAAAAATCAAAGGCATATTTGCACCCTTCATTTTTTCTTCTGTAAGACCAGAAGCCTCCATCCAAGCCGTTCCCAAGGTTTTAGGATTGTACCAGATAAAACCCATGATCATTGGTATTAATGCCGCTAAGGCAAGTACTAACATATTTGCTCCCATAATTTTGTTTGTTTAAGTAAGTATAGGTTAAAGGTATACAATTTATTTAAAATAAAAATAAAGAATCATTCTTAAGCCAAAGACTATCAATACAACACCGCAGATTCTGAAGATCAATTGTAATATATTAGGTTTAATAAAATCTTTGATTCGTTTTGCCAATGCTACTTTCAGAAAATCGGTGGTGAAAATTCCTAATAGTGTTCCGGAAAAAAACAAGGTTGAATCTAAGCCTGTCTTCCGTTCGGTAAATTTTACTAAGCCAATCCAAACCATGAATACAAATGGATTAACAAAATTGACAAAGAAGCCTTTCGTAAAAAAAGCGATATGATAATGATGAGGCAACTCAACTTTTTTTTCCGGATCAATCTTTTTTGCCTGAAGATATTTTATTCCCAATCCTATAAGCAAAATACCTCCTACCAAAGCAATCCAAAAATTACTGTCCGAATAATTGATAAAGGGAACCAACCCATAATTACAGATCAGTACACAAACTATATCGCTACAAATAATCCCTAGCGCTACCATCAACCCAGGTGTGAAACCACATTTCAAAGTACTGGAAAGTAAGAGGAAAAAAACGGGACCAATAAAAATGATCATTCCTAATCCAACTAAATATCCTTCCAGGAAACTCATTGATTAATAAGACATATTATAATGGCTATTTTTCTTTAATGCCTTGGTTTTCGTTTTTACCACTTTTTTGGTATTTCCGCATGCTGGTTTTGGTTTACAAGAATCGGTAAAGATTAGCAAAAAAAAAGATAAGATGAATAATTGGAGAAGGCCTTTCATAGTTTTAAATATCGTTTTTATTTAGGTGATTTCAAAATTGTTGATTTTACCCCTTACGTATTCTTTTGTAATTTGTTTGCTAAAGAAACTGTTTCCATACTTTTAGCACCGTTCACTAAAGTGAACGGCAAGGGATGGGCTTATTCCTTAACCTCCACCATAAATTCGTATTCCGTCTCTGTTGTTTTATCTGTGTACTCCGCACATTTCTTTTGTTCCGGACCAACCGGACAATTTGCAATTTTTATAGTTTGACGACCAGTTGAAATCGCTTTAAAAGTAATGGTTACGATTCCTCCTGATCCAATAGCGCCAAGTCTGGCGTTTATTCCTGGTACATAGTCTTCATTTACTCTTTTGACGATTCGAGATTCGCTCTCATTTAGCCAACAATTTACATAACCAGTCGATCCATTCTCGTAAAGTTTTATTTCAAATGTCTCACCAACGTTAAGGTTGAACGTATCTGTTTCTCCGCTTTCATAATAGTCGCAGAAATTTTTATAGTAAAAAAATGCGCATGTTATTGCAATTATAGAAAGCACTAAAATGATTTTATATTTTCTTTTCATAAAATGGAGACGACTTACTCCAAACGAGATAATATAAACCACCACAAAACAAATGTATATCCACCAATCCATATTCTCAATTAACCATTTTTATTCTACAAATCATAGATCCCAAATTCCGTTCCTAAAGTGAACGGCAATAGTATAAAAATAAAAAATCATACCATCACATAAATCAAACGAATCACAGTATAGACAAATGAGCAAGAGTGTGAGCAACAACAAGAGAAAAATAACCCTAGCCTACTCCGCACCTACACCAGACTCCGCAGCCTCACCGCCCCTTTTCTTCTTTTTCCTTTTTGGAAGTTTCAACGGTACCTTATGATCACCCTTGCTAAGCGTAAGCAAGAGAGCCGGAAGAATCGTGAGGTTGGTAAACATTGCAAAAAATAAGGTAAGCGAAGTAAGTAATCCCAATGCCACTGTTGCACCAAAATTTGAAAACACAAAAATTACAAAACCAAAAAACAAAACGATAGAAGTATAAATCATACTCACTCCTGCCTCCTGAATGCTTTTTGTCACCGCCTCCAAAACATTTCCTCTTGAATAAACTATTTCCTGTTTGTACTTACTTAAGAAGTGAATCGTACTGTCTATAGAAATACCGAAAGAGATTCCGAAGATAAGCGCGGTACTTGGTTTTAGTGGAATGTGGAACAAGCCCATAATTCCGGCAGTCATAATCATTGGGATCACATTTGGAATCATGGAAATAAGAATCATTTTTGGATTGGTATAAATAAATGCCAGCCAAAAAGAATACAGCATAATATAATACAAAGGATTATTCAAAATAGATTGAATGTAAGACAAATCGCTGATCAAAAAATTACAAATCAAATAAGCCAACACAAACAACACGAGTGGTGCTAATGAAATAAGAAACATTCTCATCTCTTTAAAATTAGAAATAAGCAAGACCGCACATAGTCCAAGATAAGAAAGAGGGTTTTCAGAAAATATCGTTAGCTGGTATTTATCTACAATAAGGTAAACGAAAGTTGCGATTACCACAGGAATCATTGAAACTAATACTTTTCGAAGCGTTGTAAAAATAAACGCCATCATATAAGAGATCAGAATAAAGGAGTACAATAGACTTTCCGAAAGATCGTCGATGAGGTATTTATTTCCTTTCAAAAACAGTAGTGTAGTTCCCGTTATTTTTACTTCATAACCATCCGACTTTTTAAATATTTCATCCGCTTTCTTTTGAATATTTTGCTGGATGAGTTCGTTCATTTTAATTGTTCCAAGATCAGCTACTTTACAAGTAAAGCGCACATACTGTCCGGTACTGTCCACAAAAGCTCTTAAAAGATTATTTTGCTGTTCGTTGTTCCCAAAATATTTTAGAATAAAAGAGCGTTCGTTTGTTGTCGGAAGTCTATAAAATTCCGGGTCACCGCCATAGAAAGACTGTGTGGCTCCTTTCACTACATTAAGAATGGAAAGGGGAGGGGAGATGTTGTTAAAATTAAGCAGGTATTTTTCCAGTTCCTCCAGTTTTTCAAGATTGGATATTTTTGAATGAGGATAGTTTCTAAGCAATGCTTTTTTCTTACCAAGATTTATTACGATCTCCAAAGGCATTACACCATTAAAATGTTGTTCAAAAAATGCCAGATCCGTACGTATCGTACTGCGCTCTGGCAAGTCGTCCACCATATATGAAATAGGTTTCAATTTTGTAATTCCAAAAAAGGAAATCGCCAACAAAATCATAGTCACCGCATAGATCCACGGACGGTGGCGAAGGGTAATGGTTTCCAACAATTGATTTACTTTTCTTAAAAAACCAAGATCCAGGTGCTTAAGTTGTTTTGCCGTTGGTGGTGGAAGGAAAAGAAGAAACGTAGGAATTATAATAAGTGTAATCAGGAAAGTTGCAACGCTAAGAATCCCTGCTACCAAACCAAATTGTTTTATCGTAACGATATTTGTAAAATATAATACGAAGAAACCAACAGCAGTATTCATGTTGGTCATGAAGGTCAGGAATCCGATTTTTTCAATAATCCGACTTACCGCTTTAATTTTATTCTGATGGCGTTTGTATTCCTGATGGTACTTATTGTACATATAAATACAGTTGGGAATACTTATAATAATAATAAGTGCCGGAAGCACTCCTGTAAGTACCGTGATTTTATAACCTAATAATACAATGGTACCTCCTGTACAAATCAGGGTCGTCATTATGACTAAGAAGGTAAAAACAACAGAGGAAAAAGACCGGAAAAATAAGAATAAAATTCCTGATGTAACCAATATGGATAATCCCAAAAGTGTAATGAGTTCCCATTTCATCTCCTTCACCATAATGGCTCGGATATAAGGTAGGCCGGCATAGTGAAGTGGGATGTCGGCGTCAGCCGAAAAATTTTTGGAGAGCTCCATAATGGTTGCCATTACCTCGGCTCTTTTTGCTGAGTTCAGATAGTTTGCATCCAAGGATACAGCAACCAATAATGCATTTGTATTACGGTTAACCAATAGCTTATCGTAAACTTTTACATTACCAGCTTCTTTAAATAAACTATCTAATTGTTTTTGGTCACGAATTTTTTCTGGAAAAATTAACTCCTGACTAAATTTTTTATTGGTAGTATCTTTTATTAGATTTTTAAGTGTAGGTAAAGAAATAACATCTTTTACTCCTGGAGTGGCTTTTAATGTTGCACAGAAGGCCTTAAGCTTAGAAAATTTTTCAAGCGTAAATACAGAATTGTCCTGCATTCCGATTGCAAAAATATTTCCGTCTTCACCAAAAGTTTTTTTAAATTCTTTATAGTAGATCAGCTCTGAATCTGTCTCAGGAACAATTTGAATATAGTCGTAGGAGATCTCAATCTTTCTACACTCCCAAGCCATAAATACAGATATCAACACGGTGATTAACAAAAAAATCAACCGGTTTTTTATTACAATACTCGAAATCTTATACCACATGTTTTCCGTAAAGGACCAAAGTTAGTGATTTTTTTATCTGTTACGAAAAAGGTTTTTTGTTTCGCTAGTCTCCAGATAATTCTTTTACACCAATCATTTAATAATATAAAATTTAAAAAATTTATTATTACTTATTATTAAGGCTGTGGATTCGTGTAAAAGTAATTTTTTACACTGTTGTATTTTAGATAAATGGATAAGTCTGTTTTTCGTCCACAGTAATTCACACTTTATTAATAGTGTATTTAATTAATAAATAGTACTTTAAATACTTCTTTAACATACCGAATTAGATATCCCTATTTGTTTTTCCCTTATTAACATTGTTGATCTCGTATTAATAAGAGTCTATTTATACCACCTTTTGATTATGGAAATGTGTGTTACTTTGTTCTTCACATCAAGGAGTACCTAGATTAACCATTGGAAGCAATTAATCAACACGGATTGTGGACTTATAAACTTGAGGTAATTTGATTATATCAGAATTTGTTATTTGACATCAAAATTGATGTCTAATAGTTCCCAGTTGGCTCTTAGATTGATTTTTTCTTTGTAAAACTTAACTGGTTCTGGAGGAATATCTTTATAAATGTTGGTAGCATCCCATCTTCCGTTTCTATTTAGGTC
>JANYCO010000458.1 GCA_025360235.1 Cytophagales bacterium | reverse complement strand
GTTGATCCAAGCCTATAGCTATTAAAGCATTTCCCTGAAGCACCTGCTGATTGGCCAGTTGTTGTATTTCATCATGTTTTTCAGGTGATAAATCCGGCAACTGCATCAGAGTTGGATAAAGACCCTTGGCAGGAGTTTTGCCCATTTCTTTCATCATATCACCCATTCCTCCTCCCATCATGTTGCCCGTACCACCCGACATCCCCTTACCTGAATCACTGGCAATGCCACCTAGAGTCATAGTAGAACCTGAAGAATTTTGTTTGGGATGGTGCTTTTCATGATCCGTTTGCGCAATAGCAGAAAATGACGATGCAATTAGTATCGCTGTTATGATAGTACAAATTGAATGGCTAAAATATTTCATGAAACATTTTTTACGGGAATTGTATCAATTTTCCTTGTATGATTATTAACTTATGTAAAATGTATAGTTCTTTTAGGGTATAGAAATTACATATCTCCTTCATTTTTCATTGGGACATCTTTGGGCATTTGATCTTTACCTTTGTTCATTTGGCCATTGCTCATCGAGTCTTTTTTTGTCTTCATTTTATCGGCACCCATTTCCATCATGTCCATCCCTTTATCCATCATCCCCATGCCCTTGTCCATCATATCATCATCCATCATTTTCATTTCCTTAGGTTCCATCCCTTTGCCCGTCATGTTTTTTCCTTTGTCCATCATATCCATTCCTTTATCCATCATATCAATGTTTTCAGACATGCCTTGGTCTACCATAGTATTTTTGTCTTTTATCATCATTTCTTTGCCCATCTTCATCATCTCCATTCCCTTGTCCATCATTTTCATTCCAGTATCCATCATGTCTTTGTTTTCTATATCTTGACCTTTATCCGTCATCGCTTTACCAGATTTCGACACAGCCATTCCCTGGTGAATGAGGTTCATGCCGTTATCCTTCATGTCCATGACTTTACTGCTAGGTTCCATGTTCATCTCGCTATCCATAGACTTATCATCGCCGCTTTGATTTCCATCTATTATACTTCTTCCGGATTTTATCATTTCCATCCCTTTATCCATAATTGCAATACCACTATTCATCATAGTTTTATCATTGGTTCTTTCGCCTTTATTAACCATATCATTTCCAGATTTTACCATGTCCATTCCCTGATAAATCATTTCTAAACCTCTTGATTCATCATCACTTTGTAGATTAGTATAAGGAGCTTTTTCGACTCCCTGATCTCCTCCGGTATTATTACTAGTATTGCAACCAAAGATTAGCATAGACACGCAGGAGATGATTGTCAAACCGAATATTTTACACATACTTATATTACTATTGTGTCTAAAGCTCATTTTGCCCAAATTCAAAAAAAGACTTTTTATGCTCAAAAAAAATGATGAATTCATAATGGTAGTTTTTATTTTAGTTGTTAGTACAAAGATATTTGATTGAGCATAACAGGCATTGCATAAGTTTGAGAATAAGTTACATAAATCACATATTTATAAACTCATCTCTATTCACCTCCCTCTTCTTAGTCGATAAATACTAAAGTGCCAGTTTATAAATCCGTCTTTATAATTTAAACAAAATTATTAATTCTAATTTTAGTAAAAGATGATAAAAATGCTGCGATCAAATGATTAAAATCATTTGGCTTGTTTGAAAAATATGGTATTGATTAATTTAGTATATGTAATTTTAAAATCTATAATATAGCTCTCTTCATAATATTACATAAATTGAGCAATAGAATAAAAATGTTCGGAATAGAATAATAGGATAGCTTTTAAGTTCTTAACAATAGGAAAATATTGGCACTAACAATACAAATTTTTAAAAGACAGGCGTTCCTTGAAAGGATTCCTGTCTTTTAAAAAAAACATTTATTTATTTAACCTCTTCCCCTTTAAATCCAGCTTTTTCTAAAGCACTTTTAATATCATCCGGATTTAATGTTGAAGTTTCAATTGTTAAAATTTTATTTGGATCAGTAGTGTCCACTTTCCATTTATCTATTCCTCCCAAACCATTCAAAGTCGGAGTAACACTGGCTATACAGCCGCCACAATTAATATTTGTCTTAAATTTTATCGTTTTCATGTTATAGTGTTTAATGTGTTTATTAAATTGATTTTAATTTTAAACGTAGACTATTGCTTACTACACTTACCGAACTCAATGCCATAGCAGCTCCTGCAATCATAGGATTCAGTAAAAAGCCATTCAATGGAAATAAAACACCGGCCGCAATTGGAATACCGATAATGTTGTAAATGAATGCCCAGAAAAGATTTTGCCGGATAGCAGCTACAGTATATTTTGAAAGTTTGATGGCTTGCGAAATTTTAGACAGGTCAGAAGAGATAATAGTCATTTTGGCTACGTCCATAGCGATGTCACTTCCTTTCCCCATCGCGATGCTTACGTCTGCCTGTGCTAAAGCATTACTATCGTTAATACCGTCGCCTACCATGGCTACTATTTTTCCTTGAGCCTGTAGTTCTTTTACGAAATACGCTTTGTCAGCTGGTAAAACTTCGGCTTTGTATTGTGTTATACCAACCTGTTTGGCAATTGCTTTAGCGGTTGACGGATTATCGCCTGTGAGCATATACACTTCAATGCCCAATGCATACAATTGTTTGATGGCTTTGGCCGAAGTGTTTTTAACTTTATCAGTAATTGCAGTTACAGCTAGTGTTTCTTTTGCATTGGCAAAGAATATTACTGTTTTGGCTTCTTCCAGCCATTTAGTAGCGGCATCATTTAATCCTTTGTCAATGAAAATGTTATTTGCTTGCAATAATTTAAGGTTTCCGACATAATACGATTCATGGTTCACTATTGCTTTTGCGCCAAAGCCTGTGATACTTTCAAAATCGTGAACAGGTATATAATCCATCTTGCCAAAATGAAGTGCCACTGCTTCCGCTAAAGGATGTTCGGACTGTTTTTCTATTGACGCAAAAGATGCGAGAGTACTTGCATTATTGTTTAACCAAAGAATATCTGTCACTATTGGCTTCCCTTCCGTAATGGTTCCTGTTTTATCCAAGATGACTACATTTATTTTTTTTGCTGTTTCAAGACTTTCCGCATCTTTAATTAAAATCCCGTTTTCAGCGCCCTTCCCTACACCCACCATAATAGCAGTAGGCGTAGCTAGTCCTAAAGCACATGGACAGGCAATAACCAATACCGTAACCATTGCCAGTAATCCTTGAGTGAAACCATTTTCTCCTCCAACTAGCATCCATACCAGCAAACTCAAGAGTGAAATTCCGATTACAACAGGTACAAAAATGCCTGCGATCTTATCGACCATTTTTTGTACAGGAGCTTTGCTACCTTGCGCTTCCTGAATCATTTTAATAATTTGGGCAAGGAAGGTATCGCTTCCAATCTTTTCCGCTATAAACTGAAAACTCCCTTTTTGATTGATAGTACCAGCAAACACGAAATCGTTTTTATTTTTTTTAACTGGTATAGGTTCGCCAGTAATCATACTTTCATCTACAAAAGAGCTACCATTAATAAGTTTACCATCTAAAGCAATTTTTTCTCCCGGTTTTACAAGTAAAGTATCACCTACTTTCACACTTGCTATGGGCATTTCGATTTGATGTCCTCCTGAGTGAATTACTGTTACTGTTTTTGGTTGCAAACCCATCAGTTTTTTTATAGCGGAGGAAGTATTTCCTTTTGCTTTTTCTTCTAGTAATTTCCCCAATAAAATAAAGGCAATGACCACAGCAGCCGCTTCAAAATAGACATGGGCATGTAATCCTTTACGATGCCAATATTCTGGAAACAGGGTGTTGAAAACACTAAACATATAAGCTACACCCGTACTCAGTGCTACAAGAGTATCCATATTAGTTGACCCATGTTTGGTTTGCTTCCAGGCATTTACAAAAAACTGCTTCCCGATAATAATGATTACAGGAGTAGCCAAAGCCCACATAATGTAATTAGCAAAAGGGATATCCATGAAAAACATTCCAATAGCAACAATGGGAATTGAAAGTACTGTAGCTGCAATCGTTTTATTTCTGAGTTTCTTATAGCTTTTTCTATGTAAATCTTCCAGAGCATCTTTTGCCTCCTCGCTTTCTTCAATCATTAAATCGTAGCCAACAGATTGTAGAACTGATTTAAGTTTGCCTGGGTTAATTATCGTTGGTATATATTCTATTTGTGCGGTTGCATTAGCGTAGTTTACTGCTACGTTTATTACTCCGGGCTCATGTTGTAAAATGCTTTGCGAACTGCTCGCGCAAGAGGCACATGTCATATTGAGAACAGGAAAGGTTTTTTTTACAGTAGCTACGTTATAGCCTATATCCCTTATATCTTTTACAATACCTGTAAAATCATTTTCTCCAGTTTTAAAACCAATTGTTGCTTTTTCGTTATTAAAATCAACTTTGTGAGAAATGATATGTGGATTCTTGTCTAGTGTCTTGTCCACTATCAGCGCACAATGTTCACTATGCACATCTATAAGTGGTATTTCAAAAATGTTATTAGAGTTCTCCATACTTTTATTTGTTAATACAAAGATACTGTACGGAGAAAAAAAGTTATTATATAATCTTGACTATAAGTTATAAGTTTATTGTTAAAACACTTTAAACTTCACTTATTGGTTTTCTATCTGTTCCAGTCGTTAATTTTTTAAATTCAGTAGGTGTCAAGCCAGTTTCTTTTTTAAATTGACTGGAAAGTGCCTGCAAACTGCTATTGCCTAGTTGGTCTGCTATTTGTTTTACACTTAACTCATCATAGGTAATTAATTCTTTTATTAATTCAATTTTTTGAAGGATTGTGAAGCGCTCAATAGATTTACCTTCTACAGAAGAAAATAAAGCACTTAGGTG
>JANYCO010000437.1 GCA_025360235.1 Cytophagales bacterium | reverse complement strand
CAAAAGCAAACAATCCCGTTACAAAAAAAATGGATAATATCTTTACACATCGTATCTGGGGTTTCGCCATCTTTTTATTCATCTTATTTGTAATTTTTCAATTTATATTTACATTCAGTGCCTACCCTATGGCATGGATTGAAAGTTTATTTACTTTCACAGAAGACATTGTTTCAAAAGCATTACCACATGGCATTTTAAATGATATTCTTACCAAAGGTATTTTAGCAGGATTGAGTGGTATAGCAGTATTTGTGCCCCAGATAGCCTTTCTTTTTGCCTTCATTTCCATACTCGAAGATACAGGATATATGGCTCGTGTAAGTTTTATTATGGATAGAATGATGCGCAAATTCGGACTAAATGGTAAAAGTATTATACCACTCATAAGTGGCGTTGCCTGTGCCGTTCCAGCTATAATGGGTACAAGGACTATCACCAATCGTAAAGAAAGATTAATCACCATTTTTGTAACACCATTAATGAGTTGTTCTGCCCGTTTACCCGTTTACACACTACTTATAGCAATGATAGTACCCAGTAAATTAGTTTTCGGATTCTTTAATATGCAAGGATTAGTGCTCATGTGCATGTATCTTATTGGTTTTATTGCAGCTATTTCAGTAGCTTTCGTTATGCAATTTATACTCAAATCAAAAGAGAAAAGTTATTTTATTATGGAAATGCCTATATACCGTTTTCCTCGTTTAAAACATGTACTATTAACCATCATTGAAAAAGTAAAAATCTTTTTATTTGAAGCCGGAAAAGTAATAGTAGCCATCTCAATTGTGCTTTGGGTATTGGCTTCTTTCGCACCTGCTCATCGTTTTCAAGATATTGAACAACACTATCAGAAAAAAGAAAATACCGCCAACATGACAGCACAACAAATCAGCACCAAAATAAAATCCGAAAAACTAAAATCGAGTTATGCAGGTATATTGGGACGCAAAATCGAACCCATAATAAGTCCACTTGGTTTCGATTGGAAAATAGGAATTGCACTCATCACTTCCTTTGCAGCACGAGAAGTTTTTGTAGGCACAATGGCAACAATTTACAGCGTAAGAGATGAGGATGATATCAGAAGTATTCGCGAAAAAATGACAGCAGAAATAAACCCCGATACAGGCAAAAAAACATACAACATTGCAGTAGGATTCAGCCTCATGTTTTTTTACGCATTTGCCATGCAGTGTATGAGCACAGTTGCCGTTGTTTTTCGCGAAAGTGGCAGTTGGAAATGGAGTTTATCACAGTTTCTATTTATGGGCGTATTAGCTTATGTAAGCAGCTTTATAGTATTCCATTTATTAAAATAAAAATGAAAAAAACAACCCTGATTATAACATTGCTTTTCTCAACATCCAAACTATTAAGCCAATGTATAACTGGAGAAACCCTACATACTAACGATAAAATAAACCGTGCAATAGGCTGTACCTGCGAATATGATTATACCTTATGGACAAATTTACCACCTTGCAATAACAGCGATTATGAATTATTTTTTGAAGATAATTTTGATGGTAATACTTTAGATTTAACCAAGTGGCATAAACCAATTAACGGGCAGGGTTCTTTATATCATACCTCTCAAAATGAGTATTTATCTTTGGATAATGCAATAGTTTTTGATGGTATTCTTCACATCACTGCAAAACATGAAACAGTACTAAGAAGAGCACATGATTATGAAGATTCTACACTAATTGAACCAGATGGTTTTCCAAATTTAAGATACTATGAATATACTTCAGCTAGTCTTTGGACTTATCAAACTTTTTATTTAGGAAAATATGAAGCACGTTGCAAATTACCTGTTGGTAAAGGGTTTTGGCCCGCTTTCTGGATATATGGGGATACTGCAAAAAGATGGAATGAAATAGACTTTTTTGAAAATCATGATGGTGTAAATTATTTTAGTGCAGGTATGGGTTATGATTATAAAAACCAATTAGGTGCAATGGGTTGTAATCACCATGAAGATAAGTACGATTTATCACAATGGCATATCTATACTTGCATTTTTGAATTTGATAAAACTACTTGGTTAATTGACGGAAACATATCAAAAATTCAGTATCGTTTTTCTGACGATAATTCTTTTCCCATTACTTGTAAAGATAAAATAAATAATCAATATTTATATCAATTAGAAGCCTATCCTATGGAGCCTATGAATATTCTTTTAACTATGGCAATTGGTTCTGATGAAACTGGGCATGCACCCAATAATTCTACTCCATTTCCAAGCTCTTTTGATATTGATTATGTAAGATTTTATTCATGCCAAGAGCGCTTGCAAACATTTTTGAACCAAGATAGGGAACTTTTAAGAGTTCAAGCATCGCTTGTAATCGTCCATCTTCACCATATTTTCCATGTATTGCAACATACACAAAATCGATAATATTTGGTAAATCATCCCAGGTGATTAATTGAGCCTGAGATGGTAAGCGCGATACAAAGTCTGCAATTTTACCTCG